>USSR01000991.1 GCA_900557355.1 uncultured Bacteroides sp. | reverse complement strand
TATTTGCTGGTTGTCTTAAAATGTGGGATATTTATGAAAACGAATAATGTGTGGGTGTTGCTACTATTTTCTCCAGTGAGTATAATAGTTTTGACTGCGTGTGGTTTATGTCTGATGACTAAAGAACGGATCGTATCATCATATTACTAACATAATGAATTTTAGCTGAAAGGAGGGGGGCTATGCAGGATAAACGCTTCTATCCGTATCTGTTTCTTCATGCGGGTATTGTGACTTTATGGGTTATATTGGATAGAACACATAAAGGAATTGCGAATGACGGAGCCATCAACTTATTGTCGATTGCCGTCTTGCTTTGTTATTTCAATCTGCTCTATCTTCATGTAATGACATCACGGCGAAAGGCAACAATATCTGAATGTGGCTGGAACCTGCTTTCTGTTTCCTTTATTGCGGCGCTGATGTATGATGGATTTTCCACCTTATACACGGGTGCATTTCTGGTTTTTGCATTGATTATCGGAATAATGCTGGTAAGAACTGACGCAAGCCGGGGAAAAATGGTTCGCTTGCTGTTTGGAATTGCAGCTATCATACTGTCGTTTTTTGATTTCCAAATTCTCCCTGTTATAACCATGTTAGTTGGAATGTTCATGGGAATTTTCCTTGATTATAGATATATAAATTTGAAACAGGTTAATATTCTTCCGATTGCCCAGAGGAAAGCAAGATATGTCCTCGCTCTTATGATTCCCTTGTTTACAGTCGTACTTTATTGCTTTGATTTGTCCACCCTACAAGTCAATGTATTTTTTCAGCTTATAATGCTTTTATTTGAGGCTTTTGCTGTCATTCATCTTGGCGACATGGAGGCCCGTTACAAGGAGTTGACAAAGTATTATGAACCAACGAACTATATTGCAAATGAGAGGGAAGATTTCTCAAGACTGCTTCACAACGATGTGCTTCAAGATATTGGAGGTGCCAAAAATCTTCTGTCGCTTCGCTCACCAGCTATTGATGAAACAAAAAGGATATTATCTGATTTGGAACTGCGAATAAGAAATATGATGAATTTCTATTCCTCTAATATCTTTTCGGGGTATGCTTCATCAAGAAGCTGTACCCAAAGAAAAATATATTTATAGATTTTACCATTGACAGCGAAGCAAGGATTGCTTTGAAAAAAGATAACAGTTTGGAACAGACTATGCAGATAATCAAAGAGCTTGTCAACAATGTTTATAAACACGCTGCCGCTTCTTTTATCCATTTGGAAATCGCGTTAAATGAAGAAAGTAAACTCGTAATTACCTGTCAAAATGACGGCGCGAAATCGAATGACATTGAAAACATTCTTTCTTCTAAAGGTGGTATGCTGTTCTTAACGGTGTTGATAAATGGGAATGGCGGTAACATTCAGTATTTAGAAAAAGATGGTATTTTAACTGCAACGGCAGTTTTGGGGAGAAAAAATGAAGATATTACTATTTGATGACCACAGGATATTTGGAGAGAGTTTAAGCAAACTTCTGGAAGATTGGGATGAAATCTCAATCTGTCACTATGTAAGTAATGAAACAGAGTTTTGGAATATTCTTTCCGTAGACGAATGGGACATTGTATTACTTGATGTCAACCTAAGAGAGCAGTCAAAAAGTTCTGGCATTGATCTGATAGAAACGATATATAGTAAAAAGCCAAAAATAAAGGTGGTTATGCTATCCTCTTATGATATGCCAGTTTATAGACAGGAGGCACTTAAAAAAGGCGCCGTAAGTTATATTGATAAGTCTGCTTCTGCTGACGAGTTGGTAAAAAAACTCACAGCTATTAGTAAAGGTCACAAGTCCACTACGCCCCCTTTATTAGATCCCCTGACAGATCGTGAAGCGGAAATTATTAAGGCGATTGGAACAGGGAAAACAAAGCATGAAATAGCGCAAGAACTGTATATCAGTGAACGGACACTTTACAACCATATCCAAAGCATCTATGATAAGCTGGGGGCTAAAAATGCTATCGAAGCCTATAACAAGGCTA
>USSR01000990.1 GCA_900557355.1 uncultured Bacteroides sp. | reverse complement strand
GGTATTGTAAAATACCAGGTTATTTATGATTTATGTATGATTATTTCTTACTATTTTCATGTTGCTTATACTTTTTCTTTTCTCAAAGATACAACATAAAAAGTCCTTTGTCAAGAGTCTGATGAGAAAAGTATCTTATCGGTTTTAAAAATAGAGTCCGCGTGCCATTTAGTTTTCTGTATCCGAGAGGGGCTCGCTAATAAAATGATTCCAAATCATATTTTGCAGGTGATCTTCGAATTTGAGATATTCTGTAAGTTTGGCTTTTATCGGACGTGTCACATTTGACATATAAGTTTCACTGCTGTCATGCAACAAACATCCCAACTGTATATGGTTGGAAAGTCCTCGTGTTTTAGCCTCTTTGCAGCACGCGATAGAATGTTGGGTAACAGAATAAAAGAAACGGGTATGACCGTTTGCACGACAGATCAAAGACAAGGCATGAGCGATGCCTTTCATATCAATTTTTTCAGGAACAGGATGGATGGGGCCGAAATGCTTCCCCGTAAAAGTTGTAATGTAACTCATAACTATAGAATTTATAGTCATATTTTTGTAAATCTTCAAACTTTCTACAAAGTTGCCTGTTATCTTTGTATCCTAATTCAAAAGAAATTACGATAGCATGAAAAGGATTGTAATATGCATTGTTGGCATTTGTAGCTTTTCTTTCTTATCGGCTCAAAATTCGGCAGATAATGTAATGGCAGAAAGAGGGGATAGTTTGCGTATCTCTACAACAACCAATTTTAGTAGAAGGCTTGATAAATTCTCATCTTCCCGTTTCTATCAGATGACGTATATCGGCGTTCCGTTAATTGTTGGTGGCTTGATTGTAAAAAGGGAGGACGATCATTTTCGAGGTTTACGTAACGAATATCTGCCCCGTTTCAATCGTCATTTGGATGATTATATGCAATATGCCCCTGCTGCGGTGATGCTTGGTATGAAAGTAGCTGGAGTACAAAGTCGCAGTTCATGGGGTAGAATGCTCGTTTCCGACGCTTTTTCTGCACTGCTGATGGGTGGTGTGGTAAATACTTTGAAGCAAACGACGAATGTCGAGCGTCCGGATGGCTCAAACAAACACTCTTTTCCATCCGGACATACGGCTACGGCATTTATGACTGCTACTATGTTTACTAAGGAATACGGACATAAAAGTCCGTGGGTAGGTGTCGGAGCATATAGTGTGGCTACTGCAACCGGTCTTATGCGGATGGCAAACAACAAGCATTGGTTAAGTGATGTATTGACGGGTGCAGGAATCGGAATATTGTCAACGGAAGTAGGGTATTACTTTGCTGATCTGATATTCAGGGAAAAAGGGATCAATAGGTTTGCGAATGAAAATATGTTCGACAGGATGGACAAGCCTTCATTTGTCAGTTTGTATCTCGGGTTGAATATTCCGTTGAGCGGTTATGATATCGACGAAGAAATGGAGTTCCGTACTTCATCAGGCAGTTCGGCCGGTGTGGAGGGGGCCTATTTTTTAATCCGTATGTAGGCGTTGGAGGACGATTCACAGTTTCCAATACTTTGATTATTGTCAATGAAGAACGGGCAGAGAATAACACCTTTGATGCGATATCACTTTGCGGAGGAAGCTATTTTTCATATCCGTTGTCTTCACGATGGCTGATAGGCAGTAAACTTCTGGGTGGATACGTGCATTATCCACAATTGGAATTAACTGACCGGTCGGTTTCTTCAAGAAGTGGTTTCTGCATGGGAAGTGGGGTTTCCTTGACGTTCAAAGCAAAGGAATATTATGGAATCCGTTTTTTTCTCGATTATAACTTGCTTCCGTCACATAGCAGAAACAGTGGTGAGTATATGAATATGTTTACTTTGGGGTCATCATTTATGATTACGTTCTAAA
Source organism: uncultured Bacteroides sp. (assembly GCA_900557355.1). Classification (GTDB taxonomy): domain Bacteria; phylum Bacteroidota; class Bacteroidia; order Bacteroidales; family Bacteroidaceae; genus Bacteroides. The sequence goes on along the minus strand of USSR01000990.1, from coordinate 126 downwards.
TCGTAGTATATTTAATTCTTTTATTGGCAATATAATTCATTTCATTCGAATTATGTACGGTTCTTTATTGCAGAATCGGGGATTTGGGTACAAAAATCCGTAATTGATATACAATTCCATTCGTGC
>USSR01000989.1 GCA_900557355.1 uncultured Bacteroides sp. | reverse complement strand
TTGATATAATCAAAAGTTTATTACCAATAAATTCAGCTATGCTGATTATAAGAAAGAGGATAGCATACAAAAAGCATTGCAGGGGATAGGTATTGATATTAACAAATTCTGGTATTTAGTCTTATTTGTTTTTGATTATAGTAATGGAAGCTGTTTAGAAGGGATGAAATTGTATGATTCTCCCAAAGAAGAATTAGAAAAATTTATTAATATAGTTGCCAGTACTTGTAAAGAAGATAAAGGTGTTAATAAAATATCAGGTATTTCTTTTAATAAATCTCTAACTTTGACTTTAAAAGGAGGAAAGCATCCTTTAGTCATAACCAATCCCAATACAATTTTCTATATAGCCTGCCTATTGGAAGATGGTCTTGAAAGTATTGAGCAAGATAGTAGAATGAGTAGAGAAATTGTATCACTATATAAAACAAAAGAATTATATACAGCACGTATTTATCTATTTGCGAAGATGGTACTTTATTTTTTTGAAACTAATCCTGAATTTAACAATCAAAGAGCACCAAAAGGAAGTGGGATGAATTTCAGTAAACTATTACTTATATCTAATCTAATTTACTTTACCCAATTATCCAAAACTGATGGATATTTAGGAGATGATGATACTTTGAAGAAACTTATCAAACAATACAAAAATAAGGAAATTAGAACTGTAAACAACTTCTATCTTTAATCGCATTATAATGTGGCTTCTGTTTTAAGGGGGAGGAGAAAATAGGACTAATTCTTCTCCCTTTTGCTTCTTTCTAAAATCCTCACCTTTGCAGTATAATCTAAAACTGGAGCGCACCAGCCTAAAAACTGCAAGACAAAAATGTTCGAATATTATTTTTATGAAAGTAACAGAGATATTGTTACTGAAAATGTTGTTAAATGCTATTCTATGATTAGCAAGTATGGCTTTCAACCTTCAATGGGTAAAATCAAGATGGTTGAGGGTGATGACCTCAAAGGTGAGAAACTGTATAAAGTTTCTGTAATACCCAAACGCAATGACAAGCCTTTATCTATAACTAACTTTATGGTAGAAACAGAAGAGGTTACAAATGAGGAAGAAAGGAAAAAAGCAAAATCTCCTGTCGATGGACAGCACCGGTTAATTGCTATGGGGATTTTGGAATCAGAGGGCAAGTTTACTTTTGACGAATCATCTATGGTGGAAATTGTTAAACTCCCAGAAGAGATGAGTCTGCCACTCTTTACAGCATCAATCAACAATGGCAAGCCTTGGAACTACAAAGATTTTAATGGGTCTGGGCTAAGTACTGGTAATGCACAGATTGACTACATTGAAAGGATAATAGGTGATTACGACTTGAAGCCAGAGTTTGTTTATGGACTTTATACAATGGGACAACCAGAGTTAAAAGCTAATGTAGTGAAAGATTTGAAGGTTGGCATTGATAGACTTCCAAAGAACCTAAGATTGAGTGAGGACACCCAATCAATGGGCGACAAACTTTTACAGGCATTTAAAGCCAGTAAGATGAGTGAAAAGACATTCAACAATGGCAGGTTGGCAAAAGGACTAAAACAATTCTTCAAGGACAAGAATCCGACCATAGAACAAATGGTTGCCATAATCGAAGCAATGAATAAAGATGTCTGGCATGCAAATTATCCTAAACCTAAAGGAAGTCCAGAAGCTAAGAACTATGCAGAGAACTTTGCCGAGTATTATGAAGATATACTAAGCAAATAAATGATTGAAAATTAAAAGCCAGTTATCGAGATGATAGCTGGCTTTTTTTATCTAAATATGAATTGTCACATCTAAATGCAGACTAAAATTCTAATCTCAAAATTATGCCTTATACATAATTAATCCTATCTTTGTGTCGTTCAAACAAGGCAAGATAAGTACAAATTTGAGGAACTAACTTTGTAAGTTACTAATAGACAGCACCCAATCTAAATATATTGTTTTTATTCGATTTCAGTGAACCTTATTAGAAGAAAGTAACTATATTTGTATCATTCAAACGAAAGATATATGAAAGTAAAGAAA
>USSR01000988.1 GCA_900557355.1 uncultured Bacteroides sp. | reverse complement strand
CCCAACTAAACGATACGACAAAGATCAATCTGCGTAATATGATCTATTGGAAAGATGTCCCATATGGCAATGGTGGCTCACTGGAGGCTATTGCCCGCGATAAAAATGGAAATGAAGTTGCTCGTCATCGCATTGAAAGTGCAGAAAAAGCTGTAGCACTCAAGATAGAAGCGGAAATACCAACCGACTGGAAAGCCGATGGTATGGACTTGCAATACATCAATGTCACAGCAGTTGATAAAAAAGGACGCCCCGTGTGGACATACAACGAACCGCTTACCTTGCAAATAGAAGGTTCTGCCCGGTTAGTAGCATTGGACAACAGCGACCATTATACATCCGATCTTTTCAATGGCATCACTACCAAACGGATGCATCAAGGACGTATGCAAATTATCCTCCGCAGTAATCGGGAAACAGGTGAAGTGAAACTAAATGTTACTTCACCAGGTTTAAAAGGAACTCTTCGTCTGAAAACAATCATCAATTAGAAGAAATAACAATAGAAACACATTGAAAAATTAATAAACTATATCCATTAAAGACATGAATAAAAGACTAAAATTAATAGTAGGCATTTTTTGGGTAACCACCATTAACTGTTATGCGCAAATCAAAGAATTCGACCCCCTATTAGACTCTAAAGTCACGGTAATCCCAGCACCTTCCCAGGAAGAATGGAACAGTAATTATATGTGGTATCCGGGACAATTAGCCGCCTTCTATCAACAACAATCAGCCAAGATTTCCAAAGAACGCTGTGTGAACGTAGGATACCCGGGAAAGTTCTTTGCTAAAAACAACCGTGCTTATTTCAAAAGAGAAATAAAATTGCACAAGGAAAATAATCTTCGTTGGGAAGGTCCATCGGATATTATCCTTTACGTCAATGGAATAAAACAATCCACAACTAATAAGCAGATAATACTGCCTGCAGGTAAATCTTCTCTTTTATTTGAAGTGATAACGAACGATTCTTTGCCTTGCATTATACTAAAAGGTGACGGTCTGGAAAATCCAAATGAATGGCAGGTCAGTATGGATAAAAACTACTGGACCATTCCTGAGAGTGCCTCCATGTATAATAAGCCCGCCACTCGACCAGATGCTCCTCAGAACATAATCGCTCAAATCAAGCCACAAGAAATTCTTCCAATGCGTAATGCCAAAACCGTTGGAACAGATGGAGTACAAATCGGCAAGAATGGCTATGCTTTGATAGACTTCTCCCATCTGGAAATCGGTACTCTCACTTTTCAAGCGAAGGGAAAAGGCACTGTAACCGTACGAGTAGGTGAAACTCCGGAAGAAGCTCTGGAAAGAGATGACAAGAAGCTGGAACAATACCCGTTGCCTCCCATCAGGTTATCAGAAACAGGCAGTGTCATCAGCATACCTGAACGTGCACTCAGATATGCTTCTATTGAATGTGATGAAGGTGCTGAAATTACTTCCCTAAAATTTGATGCCTCCATGTGGCCGGTAGAATATCAGATGCAGTTTGAAACGGATGATGAGTACATCAACAATCTGTTCAAAATGAGTAGCGCTACACTTCACACCAGTATGCACCGCTTCTATCTGGATGGAGTGAAACGGGATTTCCTTCCCTGGTCGATGGATGCACTGGTCAGCACACTGGGAGGCGACTACCTGTTCGGTGATCAACAGGTTTCAAAAAACGGAATATCCATAGCACTGATGCCGCTTAATCCCAAACTATCCGATATAGGTATACCCGACTATCCGCTCCACGCACTCTTCGGATTAAAGCAGAATTACCTGCGTTTCGGAGATTTAACGACCTCCCTCCAATACAAAGACCGGATTACCCAACTGCTTGACTTTTATGCTTCCATCGTTGATGAGAACGGGTTTGTACATGGTAACTATGGCGACAGACAGTTCGGTTATACTCCGGGATGGTCTACCTACAATGGTCCTGCGCGAAAAGGTGTGGCTGCTTATGCACAGATCATGTTGTATTACAATTACATGACAGGTGCTTACTTTGCCAACTTATGGAAAGATT
>USSR01000987.1 GCA_900557355.1 uncultured Bacteroides sp. | reverse complement strand
TATTTCCATCGCAATGGTTTTTGTTTTTCATCGCGATGGAACATTTGGGTGAGCGTTCTCTGGCGATAGCCAATATTATGCGCAGCATCAACACCTGCTTCTTTATGGTGATATTTGCATTTGCCGATACGGCCAGTTCTATGGTTAGTAATCTCTTGGGAAGTGGCAAAGATAAAAGTGAAATCCGCCTTGTATGCAGGCGGGTGATAAAGCTGACTTATCTGATTGGTATCCCGTTCTTGCTCCTGTCCGCCTTATTCCCAACTGCCCTGTTGCAGATTTATACAAACAATGAGGATCTGGTGCAGGCAGCTTTACCTACTACCTACGTCATGTTGGTGGGATATTTTCTTTCAGCTCCCGGCTTGGTTCTGTTCAATGCGGTTTCAGGAACAGGAAACACGAACCAGTCCATGAGAATCATGTTGATGACGATTGCCGTCTATGTCGTTTATGTTGTCGTCATGGTTATGTACTTCAAGGTAGATGTGGCCGTAGCCTGGACCAGCGAGTATATTTATGGAGGTATGTTGCTGCTTCTTTCCTATTTTTATTTGAGGAATCGGGATTGGAACAAACATATCTGATCTTTTACATTATCTTAATGTGGCATAATATTCTTCCTGCTTCTTCTTAGGCAGTTTCTTAACCACTTCTTCTATGGAATGATTGATTAATTCCTTTATAAGACTGTCCGGCACATCACTTTCCAGATAGATGGTAATCCAGTATTTCTTATCGGAGTAGGGGCCGAATGAAATACCGTTATATTGCTCCATCAGTTCTGTCGATCTGACGGTGTCGCATTTCGTATCTGCCCAGAAACGTCCCTCTTTAGGATTCAATGGGGCAAAAGTAAACATCTTATCCATAATTTTATAGGCAAGTGTATGCTCATCAAAGGGAAAACTCTCTGTTACCCCTTTGATACTTAAACAATACTCCCGATATTCCTCAATATTCATGACTTTTTCCTTTTTCATCTTATTCCGTCTCAAAGATACGATTTCTTTGCATACTTTTGTGAAAGTAACAATAAAAGCATAGAGCTATGGAGACAATAAACATTTTATCAGAAAATGAAAATTATACCGCAGTCAATATAGGCAGTATGAATGAACTGATGAAGCATACTTTAGTGCACTCAGTGAGTGGACGAATTATAGAGGGTAAGGCTTTTTTGTCCTATTTCCATGTGCATGAACAGAATGAAGAAACTTATATCATATTGCGAGGTTCCGGTTTCTTTCAAGTAGATGATGACTGCTTTCCCATATCTGAGGGAAGTGTTGTGCGTGTTGCACCTAAAGGAGTGAGAGGAATGTCCAATTCCTCTGGTGAAGCGATGGTGTATATTGTGATTCAATCTCGTGAAAACTCTTTAAAACAGTATTCCACGGGCGACGGCACACGAGTAGAATATGAAAAAAAGTGGTAAAAGCAGATGTTACGAATAGGTGTAAAGACGTCGATGTGGAATCCTTGGCACGGCTGTCATAAGTTTAGTACAGGGTGTCAGCATTGCTATGTTTATCGTACGGATGGTAAATATGGTAAAGATAGTTCTGTTGTTACAAAGACAGAAAAGTTCAATCTGCCTATACAACAGAGGAAAAACAAAACTTATAAGATACCTTCCGGTAATTTGGTCTATACTTGTTTTACTTCTGATTTTCTGGTGGAAGATGCTGATGCATGGCGTCCTGAAGCATGGGAGATGATGCGGTTGAGGCAAGATCTTCATTTCCTTTTTATCACTAAACGCATTGACCGGCTGAAGGATTGTTTACCTCCTGATTGGGGAGAAGGATATGATAATGTAACGATCTGTTGTACGATGGAGAATCAGGATCGGATTGACTATCGCTTGCCTATTTATAAGGCAGCTCCCATAAAGCATAAAATCATTATTTGCGAACCTCTTCTCAGTCAGATAGATTTCAGGGGAGAGTTAGGTGAATGGGTTGAGCAGGTTGTGGCCGGAGGAGAATCCGGAAGGGAGGCCCGTGTATGCGATTATGATTGGGTTTTGGAGATTC
>USSR01000986.1 GCA_900557355.1 uncultured Bacteroides sp. | reverse complement strand
CGCTCTTCCAAAAGCGCATACGTACATTTACTTCCTTTATCTTCCCCACTACATACAATCCCCACCTGCTCCGCACGAGCCATAAAGCGGGTCATACGATGATTATCCGCTACAATCCCCGAACGGTTAAAATGCTCGGCAATCTCCTGCCTCGTCAAGCTTTTCTTCCCACAAAGAATTTTCTCCAACAGATTATGACTTTTCGTATAGAGTTCTTCAGAAATTTCCAAGTCATGCCCTTTCGCATAAGACTCATTAGCAGATATAATACGCCCGGCGGAAAGTTTCAACATCCACCGGATATCTTCTGCTGCTACGAGATGCCATGTCGGACGCATTACATGAGTCCGCAGGATTTCACCATCACGCAGTGCTTTTTCCACAGTTTGAATCGTTGCTGACTTCAAACGCATTCCTACTGCCCATTTCACCATGGAATAATTCTGTGCCTGCATGGCTCCCATCCAGGACACAAGTTCCTTGGGTTGAGAGAAAAGAGGACTTAATAACTGTTGGTTGAGTAAACGTATATTCGGTATTTTCATCATACTTATTTATAAAAGAAAAAACAGTTGTTCTTTGATTAAATGACACGAGTAATGGAATGTAACAAAACAGAAGACAAGAAGTCTCTAATATAAATATGTTCTATCCCTTCATAAGTATTTTCAAACATTTTTTCTCCGGACACTACCACTTTCGGATAATTATCTTTAATCTTCAATAAATTCCCGAATTCTCTTTCAATAGTTTCCTGTTTAGAAAGTTCAAGAGAGACTTGCACATAGAGAATCTCTCCATTCCGTTTACAGACAAAATCTATTTCTTCCGTACCCAATGTCCCGATTTTTACATCATATCCACTATATACCAAATGATTATAAACCAAGTTCTCCAAACGCATCGCTCTGTCCTGTGGCTTGTACCCCGTAATCACATTACGAATCCCCATATTCTCAAAATAATACTTCTCCCCTCTTTCGAATAATTTCTTTCCGGCAATATCATACCTTCCTACCCTATGTACAATAAAAGCATCCGATAATGCCATCGCATACTCACTCACAACATAAGGAGAAATATCCACTTTCTGACTTTTCAGAAAATCACTAATACTCTTGCTGGAAAATAAGTTGCCAATGTTACCTGCCAAGAACGAAACTAGTTGTTCCAAAAAGACCGTATTCCTTATATTCTTTCTCTGAATCACATCTTTTAATATAATGGTAGAGTAAATGCTCCTCAAATACTCCATAACAACAGGTTCTTCCATCGGCAAATGTATCAGATAAGGCAATCCTCCATAATGAATATATTTCTCCAATGACGCATCCGTATTCTCCAGTTCATGGAAATCCAGAAATTCAATATACGACAAACTATAAACCACAAATTCAACATACCGACCTCCCAATTCATTCGCTAAATCACTGGAAAATATCTCTGAATTACTGCCTGTCACATATATATCATTATTATCATCCAATGCCAACGAACGGATAGCCAACCTGAAATCTTGTATTTCCTGTATTTCATCGACAAAAATATAGTTCATTCTATCATCTACCGATTTTGAAAGAATATAATCATTCAGTTCTTTATAAGTCTTTATATCTATGAAATTGACATCTTCCTTATTTATATAGATAATATTCGCATCACTCTCTTCTTTCCGTATCAACTCCATGAGTTGATACAAAATAAAGCTTTTACCGACACGACGATGACCGACCATCACTTTTACCAATGTTTTCCTCATGAAAGGTCTTATGCGGTCAACATAAGTGTTTCTTTGTTTAATTATGCGAGGTATTTTCATTCTACTTCTTTTTAAATACGATTGCAATACATCACAAATATAGCATTTATTTTAAATACAATTGTAATTTCTTGAGATTTTATCCTCTACTTCAAATACGATTGTAATTTTCCCATTCTAAATTTTCTATTGTTTTTCTGACTTTATAACTGCATATATACCAATTTATGTCTATTTTTGTCATCTCAAACCAAAGAAAATAGAAATGATGCTCTATAAACTCAT
>USSR01000985.1 GCA_900557355.1 uncultured Bacteroides sp. | reverse complement strand
AAAGCATGACATATCTTCACTTTTAACTATTATTTCCGTCGTAAAGATAGAAAAAAAAGATAATTAAGGCTATTTTTGCACGACTAAACATTATATGTTAAAGAGCAATGAATATTACAAAGATTATAAGCAAAGTATTTGATTCCCGTTTAAAAGCCATAGATCTTTATGATACACAAGCCGGAGATATACAGCACCGGGTATTGACCCGTCTCGTAAAACAGGCAGAAAATACTGAATGGGGAAAGAAGTATGATTATAAATCTATCCGCAATTACGAAGACTTTAAAAACCGACTCCCCATACAAACCTACGAAGAAGTAAAGCCCTATGTGGAACGTCTCCGTGCAGGCGAACAAAACCTATTGTGGCCTTCAGAAATACGCTGGTTTGCAAAATCCTCGGGCACCACAAACGATAAAAGCAAGTTTCTTCCGGTTAGCAAAGAGGCCTTGCAGGATATTCATTACCGGGGAGGAAAAGACGCGGCCGCAATCTACTTCCGCATGAATCCCGACAGCCGTTTTTTTTCCGGTAAAGGACTGATTCTGGGAGGCAGCCATAGTCCGAACCTGAACTCCAACCATAGTCTGGTAGGTGACCTTTCAGCCATATTGATCCAGAATGTAAGTCCGCTGATCAACCTGATACGTGTGCCAAGCAAGCAAATAGCATTAATGGACGAATGGGAAACCAAAATTGAAGCTATCGCCAACAGCACCATACCGGTGGATGTAACCAATCTTTCGGGTGTTCCTTCCTGGATGCTGGTCTTAATCAAACGTATTCTTGAAAAGGCAGGCAAGCAGACCTTGGAAGAAGTATGGCCCAATCTGGAAGTATTCTTCCACGGAGGTGTCGCTTTTACCCCTTACCGTGAACAATATAAGCAAGTCATTCATTCTTCTAAAATGCATTATGTCGAAACCTACAATGCATCGGAAGGCTATTTCGGGACACAAAACGATTTCTCCGACCCATCTATGTTATTGATGATTGACTATGGTATTTTCTACGAATTTATTCCTTTGGAGGATGTGGAAAAAGAGAATCCCCGCACCTATTGCCTTGAAGAAGTAGAGGCTAAATAAAAATTATGCTATGGTGATCTCCACTTCCTGCGGATTATGGCGGTACATGATCGGGGATACTGTGAAATTCACCAGAAAGAATCCGTATAAGTTCGTCATTACAGGACGTACCAAGCACTTCATCAATGCTTTTGGTGAAGAGCTGATTGTAGATAATGCAGAAAAAGGGCTTGCCAAAGCATGTGCTGAAACTGGTGCTCAAGTCAGCGAATATTCCGCTGCCCCCGTATTTATGGATGAAAATGCCAAATGCCGTCATCAATGGCTTATTGAGTTTGCCAAAATGCCCGATTCCATCGAAAGATTTGCGGCGGTACTGGACACTACACTGAAAGAAGTAAACTCCGACTACGAAGCAAAACGATGGAAAGATATCGCTCTCCAACCATTGGAAGTGATTGTCGCACGCAAAGGACTTTTCCATGACTGGTTAGCTCAAAAAGGGAAATTAGGTGGTCAGCATAAAGTACCGAGACTCAGCAATACAAGAGACTACATTGAAGAAATGATTGCTTTGAATAAACAATGAATGATAATCGATAAACGATGAACGATGAATGGGCTGTGTGCTATCCGCATACGATTCATCGTTCATCATCCATCGTTATAATCCCTCCTCCCAACAACAAACCATCCCTATAGAAAGCGGCTGCTTGTCCTTCTGCAATGGCGGACAAAGGTTCGTGTAGTTGTATATGTAATAATCCCTCCGGAGTGATTGTGACAGAACAATGGTTTTCCTGTTTCCTATAACGTATTCTCACAATAATATCATCATAGCCCAGCAGGCGGGATTCGTTGATTATATTCCAGTCTTTCAACCACATCTCTGACTTTTCAAGGGACTTTAAAGGAGCCAATATCACTTCATTGGTTTCAGGATGGATCTCCTTTACAAAAACAGCACGGTTCAGTTGGATGCCTAACCCCCTGCGTTGCCCTATGGTATAAAAAGGATATCCCT
>USSR01000984.1 GCA_900557355.1 uncultured Bacteroides sp. | reverse complement strand
TCTCCAGCCATCTGAAACCTCAATAAGCAACTGGCGCAAGCAAGCCATATTTTTTCTGACCAGTTCTTCCGTATATTCTGTTTGAAAAGTAATCTTTTCTCTGTCAAAAAAGCGATGTTCCTGCAAGAAACGTAGTTTACACGCATAATAATCATCTGTATCGACCATGGAAGCTCCTCCTCTTTCCATGACCGATTTCAAGTTTTCTGGCACATACAAAAAGCATCCAAAGGTGTCAGAATACATATATTGGTTCCCTTGTCCGGTAGATATCAGATTTTTTTCCATACATACATTATTTTAATGTGGCTATCACTAGTATTGGGTTACTGTCTTCATCTACAACCTCCAGCGTACGGATAAAATATTGTTTCTTATCTTCGTCGCATGAGGTAGAGGCTTTTATCTGTTCCACATCTATCCAATTGTCATCACTGCCCGGTTCCAATACGTCAACCCAATATCTACCACAAGAACGGTAATCCACAGTAAAGTTCCCGCCAAGTAAATCATTCTTCAAAACAAACGGACGATCTATATGAAGGAAAGGTTGGGAGAACCATGGCAACTTTCGCTCGGTAATACTCCCTTCCCGCACTTGCTTTCTTACAGTTTTATCTTCTTTGTTGTAACAGAACGTGTAAATTTCGTCCCCCTTGCTTCCTATTAAATAGATATAGTCCTTAGTAGGATAATATCCCGTTATCGTGAAATAGTCGAAAGATTTCCTATCCTTAATCCACCAATGGGTCAGTTCATAGTCTCCTTTCTTTTCTTCTGTAAAAATGGCATATTGGGGAATGAAATCCTTCCTCTCCATATCATATTGATAAATAGTATCCGTATCCGGATACTTCAAGGTAAATTCATCATTATACAAATCAAAGCTGCTTGAATTTTCAGTCAAATAATTTACTGCACCAGATTCTGGTGTAGCACGATGCGCTACGATTTGTTTTTCCTTCCCTATATGCACCGGATTTTTGAAAATTTTATCTTTATTGAAAGCACTATTCATAAGGGCAATGGACCATAGTGAATCTTTGGGATTATCTATCGGTTTAATTACACAAAGATTCTGGCTCAAAAAGAAAGATTGACGATATAATATAAACTGACTGCTTTTAGCAGAAAACGCCTCATCCATGAATAGCTTCTGTTTAGTAGCATCCCTTTTATAATTCCCCTCAAAATCGTACACTTTAATTCCGCTTACTGTGGTTATAATATACACTTCCTGATGTTCTTCATCTATGATAAAGTCTGACATCCGAGTAAACTCTTCTGGTCCCTGTCCCAGTTTGCCTATTTTATTCAAATACTTTCCCGAGCGCGAGAAACGGTATAGATGCCCATGGGAATCTATAATGTGATTTACCCAAATATAGTCATTCGTAACTTGAACTTTAAGAATTCTACCAAGTATGGATTTCTCTGTTGACTGTAACGGTATTACATCCACTTTTGCAGTCGCCTCACTCAAAGGTAAAGATGAGACTTCCGCTACTTTATCGGAAAGATTGATTACGGGAGTCCTACCCATTTCGCCCGTACGGTTATTGGAGCTACACCCCAATAACAAGGGCATTAACAATAAAAATATTTTCATGATTTGTTAAATTAGAGTTCCATGTTAGTTATAAGGAACCTGCTTTGTATTGAAAACAAAGCAGGTTCTAAAAGTTAACCTAACTAATTGTTAGACTAAAAACGGTGAAAGTAGTTGCTTAAGCAAAACTACCGTCACCCCATCCACCACCAGGACTAACAAGTCCGGATACGCCACCCAGAATGTTAGCATCGTGGTTAGCACCAGTGGAAGATGATCCATGACATCCGCAAATGCAGCAATTTTCACCACCCAAGAGCCTGTTTAGTTCTCTTTCGCTCAACTCAGCTTCATTCAGCTTGGTCAGCTTAATTTTACTCAACTTTTTCATGTCTGATAAAATTAAAGGTAAATACTCTGTTAATAAACTCTCATGCCATAAAAATGGCTTTATAATGTTTCTCCATTTCCGAAAAAGCATATTTCCTTTTCAGAATCTGGCGAGCAT
>USSR01000983.1 GCA_900557355.1 uncultured Bacteroides sp. | reverse complement strand
TTGCTGTCGACGATGACGGAACAAATATTCTTGTAATCATTAATAAGGGTGAGATTACTGCTGCAGTTGACATTGACAATATGTATGAATTTGCTTCTTCACACTGCAATGATTTCAAGGATCTCCGCGATGATGATGAAATAGTTATCAATAGGGAGTGGATCCTTAACAAACTTGCCGAAGCAGAAAACGAATAGTATATTTGGTGGCTACACCCCCAAGCCCCTGTAGAATAAATAACGCCAGTACTGGATATCAAAAATCCCGCACCGGCGTTATTTATTAAAATATTTTGTTTTTTAATCTTCAACACTCTCTACTGAAACTTCTTTTTTCTTCCTACTTTTACCAGAAATCATCTTGTGTCCTGTATAAATAGCCATAATCATGCAAAGCAAAGAACTTGCTGCAAAGTACTTATGGCCTTCTTTTGATCCCTTATAACCTGTATAAAAAGTTCCAAGCATTGTAATCAGTGCACCGATAGACCAATATTTATGTGATTTCATTCAGATACCTCCTGCCGTTTTTCTTAATCATATACCTTTTAAAAGATATATACAAACTGGTATTTTGAATCAATCGACAAGCAGCTCGGAGCTTCCACTATAAATTCATACCTTCAGCAAATAGGATATGGCAATGAAAATATATCCGGAGATTTCTCTTCCTACTGGATGCAGTCATCCTTAAAGATTTCACCAGTAGAACAAGTTGAACTTTTGAAAAATTTATATCGAAACAACTTCAACTTTACTCCTGCTAATATTCATGCCGTCAAAAATTCCATCCATCTTACCGCCTCTGAAAATGGAGAATTTATGGAAAAACCGGAACCGGACGAGTGAACGGGCAGGATATAAATGGCTGGTTTATAGGTTTTATAGAAAGCCAAAATAATACATACTTTTTCTCCACAAATATTCAAAGCGAACAACGTGCAACTGGTAGTAAAGCATCAGATGGTGCTTTATCTACTCGTATTGATTCGTCACATAAATATAAGCATCTTCCAACGTTGCAGGAATTGACATACACTCCAATTCTGGCTGTATTTCAGAAATCACTCTTAACTGCAATCCCCCCTCAACATACTGTTTTGATGTAATACGATACTTCTGTTCCACTTCTCTTGCTTTTCTCTCATCAGGTACTTTGCAAATCCAGATTTTCCCCTGTGCTTCTTCTGTCAAATTCTTCATAGAACCCGCATACAGAAATCGACCTTTATGCATAATTGCAAGCTGATTGCAGGTGGCAGCTAAGTCTTCTACCACATGAGTTGAAAACAAAACCGTTCTGTTTTCAGAAAAATCTACTAACAAATTGCGGATGCGAATACGTTCCTCCGGATCTAAACCGGTAGTTGGCTCATCCACAATTAAAAATTCCGGTTCATTTAAAAGCGCCTGCACCAATCCTACCCGTCGCTTCATACCGCCTGATAACTGCTTCATTTTCTTCTTACGATGTTCTATAAGACTGGTCTTTTTCAAATAATAATCTATCCGCTTTCTACATTCTGCTTTCGGAACACCTGCCAGATCTCCCATATACTCCAAACACTCCTGAACCGTCAAATTAGGATACAGTTCAATTTCCTGTGGTAAATACCCTATCTTTCTTTGGATTTTTTCATAGTTTCCTTCGCTATACAAAATTCCGTCTAATGTAACCATTCCGTTTGTAGGTTTAAGCACAGTGGTCAAAACTCTCATCAAAGTTGTCTTTCCCGCTCCATTTTCTCCCAATAGTCCAAATATCCCATTTGGTATATCTAAATCTGCATGGTCGATTGCTGTGACACTATTCTTAAATCTTACCGTTAAATCCTCAATATGAATACTCATAAATTTACCCTCTCTTTCTTACGATCTTCGGCAATGCCAGTAACAAAATCAGTCCGATACAAATACACAAGCCTTTCCCATACAGCCATGTAATATCGGCAGTATTTTCTATATCTCTAAAAGAATAAGAAAACAGATTCCATGCTCCAAAAAGTTTATCTCCACCTGTGGAATTTGTTGCTACCCATATCAAAAGACTGCTTCCAATTCT
>USSR01000982.1 GCA_900557355.1 uncultured Bacteroides sp. | reverse complement strand
GAACTTTGGCGGAATCGGAGATCGGTTGGTCATAACGCTTTTTTTCGTTTTCTTTCGGGAACATAAAACTGTAAACGTCATATTCCATTTTCATTTCATCTTTATTTCCGGCAAGTGCAGTGCCTACTGCGAGTTTTACCACAGGATATCCTCCATTCCGGTTCTTTTCATATACTGCGTCGTTGATAACGGCGTAATCTGTCAGCTCTTTCATAATCCAATGTTTTTAATGTTTTCCACTATCAACAACAAACGAGCTGAATAGATTGGCTGGAAATGGCTAAATAAGTGGAAAGAATATGAAGAAAAGTTTCATTCTACTGTCTTATTTTAATATGTTTTTTATACCCCCTCGTTTATTTTTGTCGCGGAGCTCATTATCAGTGTTTTATCTTCTAAAAAGCCTCAAATAAGAAAACTTGTGACATCAATAGTCCTTATGACTGTTGAAAATTTGTCGCGCTTTTTGCATGCTTCTCTAAAATGCACTACATCTTCATGCCCGATGCACTACGTCTCTTTGTCGAATGCCCTAGATCTTTCGGGGGAAAGGTATGGGAGAAATCGTTTAGTCATCAGGAAGAAACTTATTATCCATAGGGAGAAGAAGCGTTACTTACCTTGTTCGTTTTAATATTTGAAGGTTATATGATTTTAGATTGAACAAAACAGGGTAACGAGAAACGGTACGGAAAAATCCGTCAGGCATCCGTGAAAGACGGATACTACAATATATTTTTGTCCGGATGCACGTGTGATAATGGGTAGGGTAGTGTCCATAGTTGTAGCGCCACCTACGGAAATAGGGGCGAGAGGCCCGAACCATTTTGCCAATAATGGGGCAAAAAGTAAAGCGATGATTTCGCGAATGATATTGCTCATTAATGCAATCGTACCTAGCTCTGCTCCTTTATATTCCGTTATGATTATGCTGGAAAGTGAGTAATAGCCAAGTCCGGAACCTACTGCACAGGCATCGGTGGCTGAATAATTATTAAGGAAAAGAGAGGCAACGGTGCATCCGGCCAGTGTGCCGAGTATAGTCATTAAAGGCAGTAAGGCAAAACGCGGGTTCAGGCGACGAAAACTAAATAATGTATTCGGATCACTACCCACGCTGATTCCAACACAGAACATCAATCCGCAAAGAGCATAAAAACTTAAATTGTATTGATGGAAATTAACCGGAATTATGTTGTAGAGGCTTGATAAGATTCCGAGCACGAAGAAACCGATGATGATGAGGCTTCCTTTCATAAACCACCTCCTTTCTTGGAAATATAAACCCAAAGCCCCCATGCTGCCAAGATACTTCCTGCTACTCCCGCTAATGTGAGGAGTAGAGCTTGCAGACCGATGGTGTGCAAACCTTTGATGATGGCTTCATTATGACCGACTTCTGTGCCGAGTAGGAATAGTAATATCCAGATAAGTGTGGTAACGATTTGTTGTATAAACTTTAAATTATGCTGCCGGAAGATATATCCGATACATATCCCGGTGAGCATAAGTGATATAATAATGATGATAAACATATTGATATTCTCTTGTTTTTACTCTACCCAAAGTAAGTCACTCATGATTCCATCTGAAATGAATATTCCCTCCTTACTTATATATAAGGTATTGTCACGCATAATAAGTTTGCCTGTGGTAAGGTGTGGTTGGGCATTGGTCAGGCAATAATTATATAATTCTTCTCCGAATTTCAGTTTTAAGGCTTTGAGAGTAAGTCCCCACATGGTTCTTAAAGATGTGATTATAAAATCATTGTATCGGGTAGTGAGGTCTAGTGCCTCTATTTCCACCTTTGGTTGGCCGTTTTCTATTCCTGTTATATATTGCTCCAGAGAAGCGATATTCCATTGACGATTGCTCCTGTCATACGAATGCGCAGATGGTCCGCATCCCAGATATTTTGTATCTATCCAGTAGCCGGAGTTATGGCGGGAATATTTACCCGGTCGGCAAAAGTTAGATATTTCATAATGTTCGTATCCTGCTTTTGTAAGCTCATCTATCATCATGGCAAAGAAGTCTACACTGCTGTCTTCATCTATTTCATCTACTTTATGTTGCT
>USSR01000981.1 GCA_900557355.1 uncultured Bacteroides sp. | reverse complement strand
C
This sequence comes from uncultured Bacteroides sp., assembly GCA_900557355.1. GTDB lineage: Bacteria > Bacteroidota > Bacteroidia > Bacteroidales > Bacteroidaceae > Bacteroides. Next base: position 2,087 of record USSR01000981.1, on the reverse strand, counting down.
CATATCTTCCTGCAACATGACCAGATTGATTTCCGATTTGGACTTCAAGGCATAGACAGCCTCACCGCCCGAAGTAGTGCTCCAGTATTTTCTTCCGTTTTTCACCCGGTTGTCAGCAAACGTTTGTTGCCGATAATCAGCAAACTCTTTCAACCGCTTGATATCAGCTTCATGAATCAGTCCCCTCCGGTCAGGTGGAATATTCAACAGGAGCACTGAATTATATCCTACCGACTGGAAATAAATATCTGATAAATGCTTCAAAGATTTCACTTTACCATCTTCCTCCGCATGATAGAACCATCCCGGACGGATAGATACGTCGACTTCCGAAGGATACCAGAATAATTCCGTAGCTTTCTCCAATATCTTACGACTTCCCAAATCCTCTGCTTTACTGAAAACACCCAAACGTTTGTTGTTCTCTTGTGAACGGGCATATATACCGGGAGTCAACACAGTTGCGTTCCATTCCGTTTCACGGCCTACTCCTTTCTCGTTTCCGACCCAGCGGACATCATCCCCCATAATTGCCATCACAGCTTTGGGTTGGAGGCGTTGGATGGTTTGGTAAAAAGCGTCCCAGTCATACACTTGCTTCTTTCCGTTCGGACCTTCTCCATTCGCCCCGTCGAACCAGACTTCATGTACTTCACCATAATTGGTGAGCAATTCCGTCAATTGCCGAATAAAAAAATCATTGTAACGGGGAGAGTCTCCATAACATTCCGCATTCCGGTCCCAGGGAGAAAGATATACTCCAAACTTCATATCATATTTGTCACAGGCAGCACGAAGTTCTTTCACTACATCGCCTTGTCCGTTTTTCCAGGGAGAAGAGGCCACGGAATGTTTGGTAGTAGCCGTTGGCCAAAGGCAGAAACCGTCGTGATGTTTTGCAGTCAGAAGCACCATTTTAAAGCCGGCTTCCTTGAGGGTACGTACCCATTGTTCAGCATCCAGTTCCGAAGGATTAAAGAGCGCGGGATCTTCTTTCCCGTCCCCCCATTCACGTCCTGTAAAGGTGTTGATACCAAAATGAAGGAAAGCTGTTAATTCCATTTGTTGCCAAGCGTATTGCTGTGGAGTAGGTACCAGCCGCGCTGCCATATCAACCTTCTGTTCGATAGTTGCACTTTGAGGAAATTCAACATGCTTCACATAGTAATTTTCTTTTTTCTGCGCCTGCGCTCCACTCATGAGAGTAACAGACAATAAAAGAGAGGTTAGTAGTTTATTCATGGTCTATTAATTATTGCAATCGTACAAAGATAAAATAAAGGTGCAGATTTCACGATTCTCATGGAATATTTTCTTACGACATTCCATCCAATCAGTGTAACCCCCACCTTTATATATAATCTAAATAACCTATTGATTTAGTATCTATTTCACCGGATAAAGGGTAAATTCAAAACTCTGTTTCTTTAATGGAACCAAGTATTGCGGTAATACTCCGGGACCACAAGTAGCCGTTCCCACACCTGCCTGTTCAGCATCCAGATGCACTGTCAGCAATCCATCGCGTTCCAGTTCATTGATATGGCGGGCCTTCTCTAATAATACATCCGAGAAAGGAATGATACTAAACTGGAAAGCACGATCCGACTCAACAAAGATACCTTCGCCGGAAGTATCTGCCAACTTCACCCAACGTACATCGGTGCGGTTGCTTGTAGATTGCGGAGCAACATAATAGTGGAACATCCGTTCCGGTGTGGTCTGATATACACCGATTTTGCCGGACTGATTGCGGTCAATGTATGTTTCATTCTCTCCACGTCCGAGGTAAGAAACCTGATCGTAGGTGTTCGATACACGGAATGTCAGTCCCAGACGTGCCATTGATTTCACGATGGTCGTGTCGGGCTGGAAAGTAGTATGTACTTTCAGCGCACCGTTTTTATCCAATGAATAAATAAAGTCGGCAGTTCCTATCTTTTGCGCTTTTGCATTTAGAATTTCCACTCGGACAGTGGTCGAAGTTTTGCCCTCTTTCAGTGAAACGACCTTTTGGGCCAGATTATCCAATCCTGCATTACGCCACAGACGTGCACCGTTCTTATCCCGGTTGTCATTGTCCGTTG
>USSR01000980.1 GCA_900557355.1 uncultured Bacteroides sp. | reverse complement strand
TCGTACCGAGCGTAGTATACAAAGTATAGTCTTTAGCATCAATCGCCGGATGTAGCTTAACAAACTCTGCATTTTCAAATTTATATTCTGTCACTTCATCAATAACTTGTTTTACTTCATATGTTTCAGCATCAATAAAATACACGCCTTTCAATGATAAATCTGAAAATAAAATCCCACCATAAGCTGGCTTCAATGGTTCATAGCCAATACGCCCCTCGCTATCCCACACAAAATTATCTATCGTAATAGGACACACATGCAACTTTTTGCCATCTTTTTTAGAAACGATGCAAACTGCCTCTCCGTTATTACGATTCGTAAAAGGACAATATATCAGTACGGCCTCATCATTCAAGTTAGCAAACTTCCAAGAGCAACCGGGCGTCGGGAAGCTTCGTTTAAATTTCCCATTCAAATCATAAACTATAAACTTTTTAGCCCAGTCCAACACTATAATTTCTTTATTAGGACTGTCCACATAGAAAGAGTTCAGAGACGCCCATTCCTGAGGGCCGCCCCCTTTATGACGCATTTGCAATAATGGATTTCCCTGACGGTCAAAAATAAATATAGCCTGCTGCTCTTCATCCTGAATATAAATCCGGTCTTCAGTGACCTGCATACAGGGATTTGTCGGTAACCTACCCAACAATGAATTTTCATCGTCTTTTAATAACACATAATCACTAACTGCCAGATCGGACAGTTTCAACTCTTTTATCGGATACTCTTTTAATCCATCGTAAACAAAAGGAGTATTTGCCACCTCTACCTGTTTTCCGGAATTAGACGAACATGCTACTAAAACAAGCAGCCCTGCCGACATAATGAAATAGTTCAGTCGATTCAACATATCATGTACATTTTTAAAGTTTTGATATTGCAAAATTAACCATCGGGTACAGGAAAAACAAAAAGGGATATAGACAAAGCACTTCAAAAAGCAGCGCACTATCACACTATATACCAACACATTAGACAGGTCCTTTCTTAAAATAGCATGGACAAACAAGTTTCCGAGAACTAAAAACCACGCAAAAAGTCATCTAAAGAGTCCGAATCCTCTGCTCCAAGCTTCTCTCGCTTGATGCGAAATTTCTTTTTACTAACCGAGGTACGACTAATACAATAAATATCGGAAAGGTCCTTTATACTGACATTGATCTTCACCAGACAGCAGAAATAAATATCTTTTAAGGTCAACAAAGGAAAGCGTGCAAGCAACCGTTGTGAAAACCCATCATAAGCATTATCCACCGTCTGACGAATTTCCTCCCACTCTCTTTCCGACAAAGCTATGCGATGTTCACCACTCTCCTGCTCTTCTTCATTGAGGGAGGGTATTTTACGCAAAACATCGACCTTACGGAACAAAGACTCTCGCAAAACCGCCTCTTTTTCTCTCAAAGCACTTAACTCTTCAGTTTGTTTCAGTATTTGGTTCTCTTGCTCCAACTTGGCTTTCTCTTCAAGAAGCAGACGCTCTTTTTCACGCTTTATCTTATTTTGCCGGTAGAAAATAAACAAAGCAATCAGTATAATCAGACAAAGGCTCAAAGTTAACATAGCAATTTCCCGATTCTGTTTGGCAATCTTCAATTGGTTTAACTCGTTTTTCAACCTCTCTTCCTGATATAGAACTTCACTGTTATCACTCTGCACATGGCCTATCTCCACCCGGAAAAGCGCACCTGCCTTCTGCGTGGAATAGAACACTTGCTTCTCATTTCCTCGCATAAGTTCCAGTTCTGCAAGTTTCCTCCAAGCTTCGATAGCAATATGCGGATGAATGGAATGGGCTGCCATACTAAAATAACGACGGGCAGAATCATATTGATGGATGGAATAATATACGTCCCCGCGTGCCAATATATAATAAGGACGTCCGTAATGTTCCACTTGGATACGAGCGGAATCCAGCCAAGATAAAGCTCCCTGATAATTATTCTCTGTCAGGCAACTGTCAGCCCGTTTCTGACAATACCACTCCCATTGACGAAGCCTCATAAATGCCGTATCCACCGGTATAGAAAACACTGCTTCTTCCGCTAATGGCACTTTCCCGCAAGAGGCTAATGACACAAGCAGA
>USSR01000979.1 GCA_900557355.1 uncultured Bacteroides sp. | reverse complement strand
TGCCCCGCAGCCTCATTCTTAACGGCTGCGGGAGAACTATTAGTTATTCTAAAATGGTCTTTTAATAGCTTGTAATCATAACTATCGGGATCTACGCTTCTTGTATTATTATTCGATTGTACATTTCTAGTGAGTGGATTGTTAGAAGTAAACAAAATACCTCCATCTGACCAATCATAAAATTTCTTCTTATAATACATTATAATTTCTGCTGCAGCAACAGTACAACGTCCTGCTAAAGCAGGCTTTCCACCACAAAGTTTTGGAAACAATGCATTAAACGGTTCCGTTTGTGCCCATTCAAACTCCATGAAATTAGGATACATTATTCCTTTAGCTCTAGTTACCGCACTATCACCCCCATGAGTATAATACATAGCAAAATCTGCTTTACAGATTTCCTTTATTCCATTTAGATGAAGAGCCAAACCTTTGTTGGTAATCGTATCACTTATTGAGCCATCCTCTGTATAAGCATACATGCGTCCAACCCTTTCATCTGGTGACAAAATAGAGAAGCCTGTCTTACCATCCTTTTCAAAAACAATAGTATATATATCTATGGTATCCGGATTAGATATATTACTTCTTGTTCTGGCATCTTGCTGCGAAGTTTCAATTTGATAGGTTTCTGACTTAACAGACTTAATGTTGATATCAGGCAAAGAACGTGTATTCGGATTTACTTCACTTCTAAATTGATTTAAAACAGCTATCGCTCTTTCCTGACCCTGACAGACTAAATCAGAATTTTGATCTTCTGATACTTTGGCACATTCATTTAACAAACTGTTTTCACATGAAAACAATGACAATAGTGAAAACATAAAAACATAGTGGAATTTTAAACGTTCATTTTTCATAACTGTATTTTTTAGGTTAATTCTCAAAAATAATAAAATATATAAATATATCAACACATTTCTCAGTTAATAAATGTTTAACCACACAGTGTTTATAAGTATGTCAATACATTCCATTATCCTCTTCCTCAAATGGAAGAGGATAATTCACTTTCTTCTGGATCGGGAAGGTGATATCCCTTTTAGAGCTAAAAAACGATAGATAGTTTCATAACTGCCAATTCCTAACGCTTTCTTTATAGAACTGACAGAACTACCGGCTAAATACAATTTGGCACAGCTATCCACTTTCTCAATATTTTTATTATTAACCTTCTTAGGAGGACGACCAAATTTTACTCCTTTCTCCTTTGCTATCCGTCGGCCATCCTTACAACGCTCAACGATGATATCCCTTTCAAATTGGGCACATGCTCCGATTATATTAGCCATCAACTCACCGGCCGGACCCTCAGTGCTGATATTGTCTTTCAATGAAACAAAAGCAATATCGTTTTTCTTTAAACGATCAATAGTCCATAATATACTCCGTAATGATCGACCGAGTCGATCTAATTTATATACGACCAAGACATCACCTTTGCGAAGGTGCTCCAAACACTTCTCCAGTTCCGGACGTTTATCTGCCATACCGGAAATCTTTTCTTTAAAGATCAATTCACATCCACTTTCTTCTAAAGCCTGGATTTGCAAATCTAAATTCTGTTCCCTCGTCGAAACACGAGCATATCCTATCTTCATAATTGCTATGAGTCAATGTTATAAATCAACTAAAATTTCTCAAATTTGATAGCACTAAAGAGGCATTTTACAGAATTTACCTACATAACTGCTATCAATCCTCTTCATTAACAGCCTGGACAATATCTTGAAAAGCTAACATAAATTCTCTATTCAGCTTCTTCAAATGTTCATATTTGGCTTCCTTGGTCTTAGCCGATTCAATAATTTCCTTAGTGATTTGATTCCACCGGGGAAACTCTCTAATTAAATATTTTAATGTTTCACTGGCTGTTTTCTTACCAATACTTTTTTTCAAACGATTGAGAGCTTGCGCCTCTTCCGCATTAAGTCGTAAGGTAATTACCGAAACTTTCTTGCTAAGTTCACCTTTAGCATTCAAAGTAATCACCCATTTTCGGTTATCTTGCTTCTCAATGTCCTTCACTATTCTAAGTACAGACGCAAGTTCTCCTTGCTTTCCACCGGCAATTTCGATAATAGCCCCCACTCCAAAGA
>USSR01000978.1 GCA_900557355.1 uncultured Bacteroides sp. | reverse complement strand
GGTGAAAACGGTGCATACTGGCAGGGGGCTGATTGGCATCAGGAAGCGAGGTACTGCGCTTTCGGCTGCATGGGATCCAGCAAAGCAGCCGTAAATCCCAGAATGCCTTTACCCGCACCGGCAGGAGCCACACTGGCCAAATAGAAATGGGGGGAATACAACGATTTCTTATAGTAGAAACGGACGTACGGGAAGAGCGCGCTACAACTGTTCAGGCACCCCAGCAATGCCATGTCACGCTCACGCTTGTCGCTCGTATAACGGCAGCAGCGTGTCAGCAAATCGGGCAGTCGGGCAAAGACATCGTCAGGAATATAAGGTGCCTCGGCACGCAAATCGTCATTTTTTTCCAACACTACTTCCGGGGTATCTTCCTCATTGGAGCTGTAGACGGGGTTATAAGTGACCCTGACCCCTTTTTGACCCCTATCCGGCTGTTTTTTCTCTTCCTGCAACTTCCCAACAAACTGATAACCAGACAACACGCGTTGACGAATATCTTCAGCCGTGAAATCACCCGACGCATAACGCCCGGAGAAAAGGGAGATCAACTTTTCAAGTTCTTCAGGAGAAAAACCTTTACTTCAAATATTATAATGCAGAGAATAAAGAACTTTCGATGTCGTCGAATATACGAAACAACTCTTCTTTCGTTTCTGCCCGTAGCATGGCGATGCGTGTATCCCGGAAATTGGGTATTCCCTTAAACAATGGACTTGCTGCCAGATGGCGGCGTACATGCAGAATCCCTCTTCGTTCATCCAACAGATTGACGCTGTCTATTACTTCCTGACGCAATACACCTAATTTCCATTCTGCACTCAGCGGAGGCAATTCCTCTCCTGTTTCCAGATAATGCCTTACTTCCTTGAATATCCATGGACGGCCGAAGCTGGCACGACCTATCATGATTGCGTCTACTCCGTAAAGCTCAAAACATTCTTTTGCCCTTTGAGGGGTAGTGACATCTCCGTTACCGATAATGGGAATGTGCATCCGCGGGTTCTTCTTCACCTCACCGATAAGTGTCCAGTCCGCTTCACCGGTATACATTTGTGCACGGGTACGCCCATGAATGGTGAGGGCAGCAATACCGCAATCCTGTAACTGCTCGGCAAGATCTACGATGATTTTATTGTTGGCATCCCAGCCTAAACGGGTTTTTATGGTGACGGGTATCTTTACGGCATCCACTACGGCACGGGTAATTTCAAGCATCTTGGGAATATTCTGCAACATACCTGCACCTGCACCCTTGCCTGCTACACGCTTTACGGGACAGCCAAAGTTAATATCAAGAATATCCGGTCGTGCTTCTTCCACAATACGTGCGGCCTCTACCATGGTCTCTGTGTCTTTACCGTATATCTGTATGGCTACGGGGCGTTCTTCGTCACTGATATTCAGTTTCTGCTCGGTTTTGCTGACGGAACGTATCAGGGCATCTGCCGATACAAATTCGGTGTACACCATATTGGCGCCAAACTTCTTGCACATCAGTCGGAATGCGGGGTCGGTGACGTCCTCCATCGGAGCTAAAAATATGGGGCGTTCGCCCAGATCTATGTGGCCTATCTTCATGGATGAATTGAACTAAATGATTATTTCGCTGCAAAAATACGGAAAAAAGCCTACCTTTGTATCATTCATTTATTTAACTAATATAGAATTATGAGAAAAGGTTTGGTTTTAGTAGTGATGTGTGTAGCCATGCTGTTTGCTGCTGCATCTTCTGTTTCTGCACAGGCTCCAAATGACGAGTACAAGGCTACATTGGAAAAAATGCTTGAATTATCCGGTTCTATGGCATCTGCAAAGGCTATGGTACCGCAGATGATAGCTATGTTGAAACAACAGTCGCCTTCGGCTTCAACCGCTTTTTGGGATGGTTTCCAGAAAAAGTGGGAAACAAAATTCGGAAGTAAGCTGGCGGAACTTTATGCTCCTGTTTATCAGAAGTATCTTACACTGGATGATTTGAAGAAAATCGTTGCTTTTTATGAAACACCCGTCGGAAAGAAGTTGGGCGCATCTACGCCTGCTATGATGACCGAAGGTATGCAGATCGGACAACAGTTGGGCATGGAGATTGCCACTGAACTCC
>USSR01000977.1 GCA_900557355.1 uncultured Bacteroides sp. | reverse complement strand
AGCGCTAAATGGCATGCTAAAAGTCCTTATTGGACTAACGGTCGGCCGCCTGCAACTTTCAAGGCAGAGAATGTTAGTGTCAAGAAAGGTTGTCTTCGTATAATCAATACCGTTTTGTCGCCAACAGAAGGACTTGATGGAAAGCCGGGCGATAAATATCGTCTTGCCGGTGGAGCGGTTGCTTCTGTAAAGAACCAGGCACATTATGGGTATTATGAAACAAGGATGAAGGCTTCGCTCACTACCATGTCGTCTACTTTTTGGCTTTCCAACCGCCCGGTAATGAAGGAAATAATGAAAGGCGGCAAGAAGATAAAGACATGGAGCCGTCAGGAACTTGATATTATAGAAACAATGGGTATAATAAGAAGTGTCAACCCTGATAATCCGTGGAACAAGACATGGAATATGCAGATGAACAGTAATACTCACTATTGGTATCAGGAACAAGGAGGCAAACGTACTGACAATACGGCGAAACGTTCGGATGTGGTTTCGTATATGACAGACCCATCGGCAGAAGATTTCCATACTTACGGTTGTTGGTGGGTGGATGCAAATACCGTGAAATTCTATTATGACGGAAAGTATATGTACACTATCAAGCCTACAACAAAATATACAGATACTCCGTTTGACCGACCTATGTTCATACATATAGTTACTGAAACATACGATTGGGAAAAACAAGTACCTACAGCTGAGGACTTGAAGGATAAGGACAAAAGTACTACTTATTATGACTGGGTCAGGGCTTATAAGTTGGTTCCAATAGAAGAGTGATTTTAATAGATACAACATAATACTTAAATTAAAAACCTTAGAAAAAATGAAAAAAGAAATTTTAGCAATGATGGCTTGCGGAATGATGATGACTTCTGCATACGCTCAGGAAATTAAGAACGGTGATTTTGAGTCAGGTGACTTGACATCATGGAATGTCTGGGAAAAGAAAGATAACAAAATAGTTGATGCGAAAAAGGCACATTCAGGCAACTATGCTGTTGAGGTGAAGGTTGGTATGTGGCAGGCTGTAAACATCAGCTATGAAACTGGAGCAGAATATCAGATTTCAGCTTATACCAAATACAGTTGGGGTGACAAACCTAACTTCAGGATTGAGTACTATAATCCGGATTCAAAGAAACTGGAAGAAATTGCCACTGCTGAGGTCAAGAAAGACCGTAAGAATTACAATCTTACAACAGTTAAATTCAAATTGCAGGAAAATGGTTTTGTATATCGTTTCACAGCTGTTCCGGGTTCAGGTAATGGTGGATGCTTCCTGCTTGATGATGTCAAGATAGAAAAGGTTAAATAACATTGTTTGAGGGTTTAGTTATAAGATTAGGTAATTAGATTTAGTTGTTGATTTATTTATTGTGATTGTAATCTGGCAAATCGGAAAAATATGTTCTAAATAAATAACATATTTTTCTGATTCCGGATTGAAAAAGGTAGATTGATTTGTTTTCATGGTAATAAGGCATATTCAGGGTTTCCTCTTATGCCTTTTGAATATTGAAAATTTTGTTTGGCGCTTAAATAACATTTTATTATGGTTGATATAAAACCACGGATTCTGTCAGTATACAACCTTTTCATACTTCTTTTTATACAGTTTACGGCAATCTCGTGTGATAAGGATGATGATGGCGTAGGTGGAGGTGATGGAACACCGGCTGAGGAGATAAAAATTGAATATGTAGTGTTCAAGGATGGGCAGACTGACAACAAACCTGTCAGTTATATAGAATTACCATATAGTGGCACTGTGGAGTTGGGTATTAATATAACCAAGGATAATCTCCCTTATACCGGTTACAAGTCAATAGTTTGGGGAACTTCTTTCCCTGATGTGTTGATGATTACACCATCGGACGATAAAATGAGATGTACGGTCGTGGCAATCGACGGGGGCAGAGATTCTAATATCGGTGCTTCTGTAGATACGGGTAATGGAATAAAAAGTGCGGTATGCCGAATATCAATACCTCCCGGAATTGTAGATGGCGGTCATGATGATTTTGAAGATGACGGTACTGAATGGAAACCTGATCCTAAAGAATAAGAATATGAATAACAAGTGATGTGATTTTTTATTATTGAAACTGTTTAACA
>USSR01000976.1 GCA_900557355.1 uncultured Bacteroides sp. | reverse complement strand
AGAATATTGGCTGTTATCTGATAAACTGGTTTAGTGATAAAAATATATAATATGGCGATACCCACGCATACTATAAGGCTGATTAAGAATATTTTCCATCTTTTCAGATAGAAATCAACAACTTCTTTCAGTTTCCGGATATCATTTGACTGAGTATTTTGTAGGGACATAATATCGTGTTTTATTTTACTAATAATGCAATTGCCAGTGATGCCAGAACTGAAATGGCGCTGATAACCGTAGAAGCTAGCGAGATGTTGAATTGCTGGCTTTGGCTATACTTGGCATTTCCTTTTCGGGCCTTGTTGGGTTCTACGTAAAGCACATCATTTTGCTGTAAATAGTAATAAGGTGAATTCAGAGATTCGATGGATGTGAGGTCAAAGCGGTGATATTCTTTTTTACCTCCATTATCACGTATTAGCAAAACATTCTTTCGATTGCCGTAAATTGTCAGGTCGCCTGCCATACCGATAGCATCCAGAACAGACAAACGTTCATTGGGGACGCTGACTGTTCCTGGCTTTGTTACTTCTCCTAATACTGAAACCTTAAAATTACGAATTTGGATAGTGACAATCGGGTCTTTCACATAGGTAGTCAGTTTTTTTGTTATCAGGTCAGTTAACTCGCTCCGTGTCATTCCCCCTACGGATATTTTGCCAAGTACGGGAAAGTCTATATTTCCTTTGGAATCGACCAAGTAAGTGTGTAGAGCCGGAGTGATATTAACGCTGGTTTCCCCAGGTGTCAGATAGCTGGACAACGGCATATTAAAAACGGCTACTGCATTAGGATCTACTCCCGAAATACTAATAGATAGTTCGTCATCGGGGACAATTTTGGGAGCATAATTGATGCTATCACCGGAATATACAGCTAGATTATCTAAATCCTGAAAATAGGTGATATTATTGGTCGTTGTTTTACACGACATCAGTAGCAATAATGAGAAAACAAGTATCAGCGTTTTTATTTTCATCGTATATCTTATATTTTATTGATTTGACTATCGCAAAAGTAATAGTCTTATAGTCAATAAACGTTGGTTAGGCGGGTTTATTGTTAGGTTGTCTATAATTTGTTCATTGTTTCTTAAGCGTTTTATCAAATGAAGCACTAATTATTATATTTTGCTGTTCGACGCAATATCTTTGTTGAGGTTTGTAATTTGTTTGGCGATATGAATTGATAGTTGAATTTGCCATTTTGTCTTTGAATATATTATTATCATTTTACAATCTTATTAGGTTATGACTATTCATTTTTGCTTCAAAATCTTTCTATCAATATTGTATTTACTCAAAAAATAGAGGTATTGATTTTGTGTGTAATTCAGCAAATGAATATGAATAGAGAAATTAAAAGTAAATATTCCATGAACAAGGGGATTAATATGTTGTATATAAATAAATTATTTAATGGTTTAGTTGTATTATATCACATTTATGTTTCTTAACATGTTAATATTTTTATGTTTTGAAATTTAATTGGCTAATTTTCATACATATTTATTAACCTCTAAAAAATATTATTATGAAAAAAGTACTATTTATGTTATTGCCTTTATTGTTGTGTGTGAATTTGTATTCTCAGAACTTTACCGATCAATTGAATGCTGGCGATGATGAACCAACGATATGGGAAGGTTGGGGAGCTGCAGTTATAGTGAGAGGAGTTGGAGATTATACAGATCGTGTATGGATATCTAAGTATTGTACGGGAAAGGATCATACTCAAATGAGAATAAACGTTGGCGACAATCAATTAGGTGATGATTGTGCTGTGATAGGCATAACAATTGAAGAGGAGCCTCGTTGGAAAGGAATATACTATTTTTATAATAATGGGAAATTTGGAATTAAAACTTCAACTCCTAGACATGAGTTGGACGTAAATGGTACTACTATCACTGAGAATTTATTGGTAACGAGTGGCAATGTAGGCATTGGTACTGAAAGCCCTCAAAACAAACTTGATGTAAATGGAACTATCCGAGCTAAAGAAATCTTAGTAGAATCAGATTGGGCTGATTTTGTCTTTAAGCAAAATTATAAATTACCCACATTGAGAGAAGTTGAAGAGCATATAAAAGAAAAAGGTACATTGCCTAATGTTCCTTCTGAAGAAGAAGTTAAG
>USSR01000975.1 GCA_900557355.1 uncultured Bacteroides sp. | reverse complement strand
AGAAAGTATGATAAATGCCCTGGTTTGCTTCTTGCTGGCCAATGTTTCCACAATATCGGGACACATTACAGCAGGTATAGCCAACACTGCCAGATCCGTATCCGGCAGGTCGCTCACATCCGCAAAAGCAGGAACTCCCTGTACTTCCTTCTCCTTCGGATTCACCGCCCGAAGTTCTCCCCGATAACCTCCATTTATCAAATTCTTTAATATTGCGCCACCCGGCTTATGTACATTATTCGATGCCCCTACTACAACAATGCTTTCAGGACGAAGCAACTGGGTTGTTATCATATCATGCTTTGGTTTTCGTTTAACTTAGGTACAAATATATCCTTTCTTATGAGAAAAAAGAAAGAAAAAGGGAAGAATTGTATATAGAAACAAACTGTAAAAAAGAAAAAGATTAAGATTACAAATAGGTTATACTAACTTTTTGAAAAATGAAGCCGTCATCTCTTCATGAAATTCTGATCATCAGGGATGAAATTATTTTTATGCAGAAAAAACGGATATAAAACTAATAAAGAATCTGAAATATACGCCACAAAGACCAAGATGTATCAAGAAAGGGAAAGAAAGACCATTTGTAAATTTCAAATTCACACGAAATAGAGATTAAAACGAATTAAATTAATAGCTCAAAAAGACTATATATAAAAAAGGATCAATTATCTCAATTCCACATTTCAAATTAACACTATTAGTATCTCACTATTTCAGGAGCAACCAGAAGAAAATTTGTACCTAAAAAAAACTTTTATCTCTTTGTTTAAAAGCAAAGACATGTTTCTCTCTAACCAATGAATCGTTCCTTTAAAAGCAACAGAAGCTTCCTTTAAAAGGAACGGTGTTCAATTCTGCCAATAATTATACATATTTACTTATTTATATTCAAATTTATATAGTTATTTCTGCATATTCTTACAATACCTTATACATTATTTATTTTATTAGGACGAAGTTTAGATACTAATATTTTGTTTTAATCTTAAAAACAGAACATGCGAGAATAAATCCAACATATCAGTAAATAGCTTTATGTTAGAATAGCTATCAAATTTACATCATTCTTATGAGACACCCCCGACTATGAGAATGAAAAATCTGTGTTAATCCGTGTAATCTGTGGTGAAAAGTCATTATCTTTGCACATTGCAAAGTTGAAAACAACAAAAATCACACTATATAATGGAAAAGAAATTCAAAAGAACCACCGTCACATCGGCACTGCCGTATGCGAACGGTCCTGTCCATATCGGTCACCTGGCGGGTGTATACGTGCCGGCAGATATCTATGTACGCTATCTGCGTCTGAAAAAAGAAGATGTATTATTCATCGGAGGTTCGGACGAACACGGAGTGCCTATCACCATCCGTGCCAAGAAAGAAGGAATTACTCCACAGGATGTAGTAGACCGTTATCATTCGCTGATTAAGGAATCATTCAAAGAGTTCGGTATCTCATTCGACGTGTATAGTCGCACCACTTCACCGACGCATCACCAACTGGCTTCGGATTTCTTCAAAACATTATACAATAAAGGAGAATTCATCGAAAAAACATCCGAACAATATTACGACGAGGAAGCAAAAACATTCCTTGCCGACCGTTATATCACCGGAGAATGTCCTCACTGCCATTCGGAAGGCGCTTACGGCGACCAATGCGAAAAGTGCGGAACCTCACTTTCTCCTACAGATCTTATCAACCCGAAAAGCGCCATCAGCGGTAGCAAACCGGTAATGAAAGAAACCAAACACTGGTATCTTCCTCTCGACAAACACGAAGCATGGCTGCGCAAATGGATTCTGGAAGATCACAAAGAATGGCGTCCGAACGTATACGGTCAATGCAAAAGCTGGCTCGACATGGGTCTGCAACCACGTGCCGTGAGCCGTGACCTTGATTGGGGTATCCCTGTTCCCATAGAAGGAGCAGAAGGAAAAGTGCTCTATGTATGGTTTGACGCTCCGATCGGATACATCTCCAACACCAAAGAACTTCTTCCCGACAGCTGGGAAACATGGTGGAAAGATCCAGAAACGCGTCTGATTCACTTCATCGGAAAAGATAATATCGTATTCCATTGCATCGTATTCCCTGCCATGCTGAAAGCAGAAGGCAGCTATATCCTGCCGGACA
>USSR01000974.1 GCA_900557355.1 uncultured Bacteroides sp. | reverse complement strand
GTACATGGAGAAGATTCTCCGCTGTAATGCCGACTGTACAATAATTGGCTTGTTTACGATAGCGAATCTTGACGATAACATTTGGGGAGTTTAGTAAGCGGGAAGTATCCACAATATTCCAATCCTTCAGCAACATTTCTTTTTTATAAAGGGAAGCAAGGGGAGCAAGTATTACCTCATTCGATGCTTTACGTATCTCTTTCACGAAGACAGCCCGGTTCATATAAATACCCAACCCTCGACGCTGACCAATTGTGTAGAAAGGATATCCTTCATGCCAGCCTAAAAAAGTACCGCTTTCATCGAGAAATCTGCCTTTCCCCGGCAAAAGCTCCTGCGGAACTTCACGTTGTAGAAAAGAGCGGTAATCCATTGGGCAAAAGCAAACGCCGAGACTATCCTTCTTTGTTGCCGCTCGTTCAAAGCCTCGTCCGGCAGCATAGGTACGGACTTCATCTTTAGTCCAATCCCCCATCGGAAGGATCATACGTTCCAGAATATCTTGTTTAAGCCCCCAAAGAAAGAAAGTCTGATCCTTGTCCCGATCGGCAGCAGGAGCTATAAAATAATGGTTATCTTGAAAGACCTTGCGAACATAGTGTCCGGTTGAAATCCAATAAATACCCATTTCATCGGCTATCTTTGCCAGTAACGGCCATTTCAGTTCATTATTACACTGCGTACAAGGAACAGGAGTACGGGCAGAAAGATATTCACCTATAAAGTAACGGATTATACGTTCACGGAATAATTCGCGGGCATCATAAATGATATGCGGGATATTCAGGCGGGAAGCAAGAGTACGAGCATCATCCAGAGACTCCTCAAAGCCTTCCGAATCATAGAAACGAAACGTCACACCAGTAACTTCATAACCGGCTTCCTGCAATAACATGGCGGCAACGGAACTGTCCGTACCTCCACTCATACCCAATAATACACGTTTCTTTGATTTCATGGGTGCAAAAATAACAAAGGAAAAAGAAAATCACTACATTTGTGATCTTTAAAAAGATAACAACGCCAATGAGCTACTACATCTGTGATGATATCAAGAAAAAGAATGAAAGAACTTATTATCTTATGAAATTGTTGTAACTTTGTGCTTTAAAAAAAACTAAAAATCAAACGTTATGGAACATCAACTGACAATTTACAACACCTTAGATAGGAAAAAGGAGCTATTCGTGCCATTGCACGCTCCACATGTAGGTATGTATGTCTGCGGTCCTACCGTTTACGGTGACGCGCATTTGGGACATGCACGTCCTGCCATTACTTTCGATTTGCTTTTCCGCTACCTTACCCATCTGGGATATAAGGTACGCTATGTACGCAACATCACCGATGTAGGCCATCTGGAACATGATGCTGACGACGGAGAAGACAAAATAGCCAAGAAAGCACGACTGGAGCAACTGGAGCCGATGGAAGTAGCGCAATACTACATCAACCGCTACCACAAGGCTATGGAAGCATTAAACGTACTTTCTCCCAGCATTGAGCCACATGCGTCAGGACATATCATCGAGCAAATAGAATTGGTAAAAGAAATCCTGAAGAATGGATATGCATATGTCAGCGAAGGTTCCGTTTACTTCGACGTTGAGAAATATAACAAGGATTATCATTACGGAAAGCTTTCCGGTCGCAACCTGGATGATGTACTGAACACCACCCGCGAACTGGACGGACAAGCAGAAAAGCATAACCCCGCCGACTTTGCCTTATGGAAATGCGCCCAACCGGAACACATCATGCGTTGGCCTTCTCCGTGGAGCAACGGTTTCCCGGGATGGCATGCTGAATGTACAGCCATGGGTAAGAAATACCTCGGTGAGCATTTCGACATTCACGGCGGTGGTATGGACCTGATTTTCCCCCATCATGAATGTGAGATTGCACAATCAGTAGCATCACAGGGTAATGATATGGTACACTACTGGATGCACAACAATATGATTACTATCAACGGACAGAAGATGGGTAAGTCATATGGCAACTTCATCAATCTGGATGAGTTCTTCAACGGCACACACAAATTGCTGACACAGGCTTATAGTCCGATGACCATCCGCTTCTTCATTCTGCAAGCTCACTACCGCAGTACGGTAGACTTCAGCAACGAAGCTCTGCAAGCTGCAGAA
>USSR01000973.1 GCA_900557355.1 uncultured Bacteroides sp. | reverse complement strand
CCCAGATATTCCGATGCTTTAATTAACACATTAATTTGAAATGCGACAGTCGTGTTTCACAAAAAAACATATTATTATGAACAAAACAACTATCAAAAACAACAGACTGACCTTTTTCTCATTCTGTATCATTTTCTTATTTAGTTCTTGTGTTAATAAATTAGACTCAGAAACTTCTCCCGATGCTGTTCCCGGCACTATTCCCATCAACTTCACTACAGTTAAAGCCGATACACGTGTGACTAATACTGCCTTTGAAAAAGGAGATAAAGTAGGTTTATATGCAATGCTTCCATCTACTCCAATTACAGAAAAGCGCTACATTGACAATTTACAACTGGAATGTGGGGAAAAGAATGTATTCATCCCTGAAAAGACCGTTTTCTATCCGGCAGGAGATGCAACACTCAATTTTATCAGTTATTACCCCTATCAGTCAACCGGAATAAAAACAGGCCAATCTACCATTCCTGTATCTGTACAAACCGACCAAAGCAGCACAAAAGCTCTCTCCATATCCGATTTCATGATAGCCTCCGAGAAAAATGTAGAAAGCAGCGAAGATGCAGTCGTACTTCATTACAAGCATAAGTTGACCAAGATAAAAATCACAATCACAGCCGGTACTGGGGAAGATATAACAAAGATATATAAAGCGAATCCTCAGATTATCGCAGTAGGTTTCAAGACCAAAGCAGAATATAATACTGATACGGATAAGTTTATAAATCTGACAGAGGAAGCAGACATCATCCCATATGGTGAATGGAACATAGTAAAAGGGACTTTAACAGGAAAAGAATTCATCATCATACCACAAGACGCTGATTCCGAAGCTCAATCCTTTATAATGGAATGGAATGGAAAATTATACACCTGTCCAATGCCAGAACTAAATATGGCAGGAAGCAAACAATGTCAAATTGATATCGAAGCTATGCAAACAACCAGTCATTTTCTTACCGGAATAACCAGTACAGTTGAAGACTGGCTGGCTGGAGATAGCAAAGATACGAACAACAGCGGCAGCATCACAACCGTTCATTTGGCTGCACTTACTTTTTCTCAATCGAACATATATAGAATCTACCACGAAGGCAAACCGATAGCGGAAGTTTGTAAAGAATATCTAAAATCTGATAAAATTACTTCAAGAGCAATTGTTGCATACCCGGTCAAAGAAGACGAAACAAGCGATCTGAGCAAAGGCACTGTTTTAAACTTTCAAGATGATAAGAGAGCGATATGTGGAGGGACCATACAGTGGAATACAGACGATAGCTCCTTTATTTATACAGAAGGCAATCTTCAATCTGTTAATAAATTCTACCTCAATGAAAAAGGGGAAATCTTGCTGGAAGAAACGAATAATCCTATCAGCATAGATATAGTCAGCCATACCATTAGAGATATAAGAAAAGGAGACTCTTATGAGTATCCAATCGTAAAAATAGGCACTCAATATTGGATGAGAGAAGATTTATGTGCAACGGCGTACAGGGATGGAACCACACTGAACAAACAAACTCAGTTAGGAGAAGGTGCAGGATATTTCAGACCTCAGAATACAGAAACATATCTTTATAATGGAGAAGTTATTCTTGACGAAAACTTGGCACCCGTAGGATGGAGAATTCCAAATAGTGATGATTGGCAAGCCTTAAAAGGATACACCGAAGACAACGCTTCGATACTAAAAGCCGGAGAATGGGAAGTTTTTGGTGAAGACGGCACTCTTGACGAAGGCTCTAATCTAACTGGTTTCTCTGCATATCCTGTAGGAATTTGGGGAGTAGGGAAAAATATATGTCCCAAACAAATAGTGTGCTATTGGACACTTAATGATACAGATAACAGCATACCTGAGCGAACTGTCAGTTTTACAGGAAGCGATGCAAAATTTACTTCTGCGGCAACTCATATCAATGATGGAACTTACTATAAGGCCTTTTCCATACGTTGCATAAAAGAATAGCCGGACAAATAAAAGCATATCTCATTTCTTTTTCGTATTTTTGTTCCCAATGTACAAATAAGTTTTGTTCACTGAACAAAGACAACGAAAAAGAAATGAGAATTATCGACCTGATACAGAGCAACGAGAAGACAGCTTTCTCTTTTGAAATACTGCCACCGCTGAAAGGCACAGGCATCG
>USSR01000972.1 GCA_900557355.1 uncultured Bacteroides sp. | reverse complement strand
CCCCATCTTTTCAATTTGGCAGCTTTTCTATATTCAAACGCTCTTCCCATTGGAATAATATTTTAATGTTTAACTATTTAACTTTTAATTAATTATCGAAGTTTTGCATCCAGTTTATCTTCCAGATTCTTCACGAGTTTCGACATTATCTTATCGATCATCTTATCGTTCAGTGTCTGCGTTTCATCCTGCAACAGGAAGCTGACAGCATACGATTTTTTGCCGGCTTCAAGATTCTTGCCTTCATAAACATCGAAAAGAGATACTTCTTTCAGCAACTTCTTCTCAGTTTCATAAGCAATCTTTTCTATCTCCGCAAACTGCACCTTCTTATCGATCAACAAGGCAAGGTCACGTTTCACAGCCGGGAATTTGGAGATTTCCGTATAACTGATCTTTACAGAACGAATAGCTTTCATCAACTCTTTCCAGTTCAGATCAGCGTAATATACTTCATTATCAATATCGAAAGCTTTGAGAATCTTCTTCGTTACGATACCGAATGTAGCAAGACGCTTTCCACCTTTAGTCTGTACAGACAAGGCAGTAGCATAAATATCGTCCACCAGATTACCTACTACCAGATTTCTCATATTCAGCCCTAAACGGAGGAAAATATTTTCTACGTAAGCTTTCAATTCATATACAGAACTTTCTTCATCAGCATGTGCCCAAGAGTTGGATACTTTCTTACCCGTTACCCACAATCCGAGATGATAATTCTCTGTATAAGCAGCCAACGACTTTTCGGGATTCTTCTTTTCTGCATCGAAATAATAGCAATTTCCGAATTCGAAGAATTTCAAGTCGGCATTCTTACGGTTGGCGTTATGAGAGATACTTTCCAGACCACCGAACAACAAAGTCTGACGCATTGCATTCAGATCTGTACTCAACGGGTTCAGCAACATTACCAGATTCTTAGAAGGATAAGTTTCCATACCATCATAATAACCGGCGCGTGTCAGAGAATTATTCAGAATTTCATTGAAACCACAACCTACCAACTGTTCAGCTACCAAATTCTGTAACTTGTTAGATTTATCATGTTCGCCTTTCGTTGTCAAGCTGGACTTCAACGTAGATGGTATCTCTACATTATTATATCCATAAATACGGAGGATATCTTCAATAACATCACAATCACGTTGTACATCTACACGATAAGGAGGTACAGCCAGAGTCAATCCTTCTGCAGTCTCATTGGTTATTTTCATTTCCAGACTGGTAACAATACTCTTGATTGTCTCCACCGGAATCATCTTGCCTACCAATGAATATACCTTCTCATAAGATAATTCTACGATGAAATCCTGAGCAGGAGTAGCACAAACATCTTTAATTTCAGAGGAAATAGTACCGCCGGCCAGTTCTTTCACCATCATGGCAGCCAGCTTCAGGCAATAAATAGTGATATTAGGATCAATACCTCTTTCAAAACGGAAAGAAGCATCTGTATTCAGCCCATGACGACGAGCTGTCTTACGGACCCATGTCGGATGGAAATAAGCACTCTCAATGAAAACATCCTTGGTGGTTTCCGTAGAACCGGAATCCAAACCGCCGAATACACCGGCAATACACATCGGTTTTTCCTTGTCACAAATCATC
This sequence comes from uncultured Bacteroides sp., assembly GCA_900557355.1. Lineage (GTDB taxonomy): Bacteria > Bacteroidota > Bacteroidia > Bacteroidales > Bacteroidaceae > Bacteroides. Next base: position 556 of record USSR01000972.1, on the reverse strand, counting down.
AGGTCACGATCGGATAATTTGCGTTCCACACCATCCAATGTGACAAACGGAGTACCTTCAGGCATTGTCTTTATCACTACTTCGCCACCTTCAATTTTATCCGCATCAAAGCAGTGCAACGGTTGACCGAATGCATGAACAATGTAATTTGTGATATCTACTACATTATTGATAGGACGCAGTCCGATGATACGGAGTTTATTCTGCAACCATTCCGGACTTTCTTTAACCGTTACGCCTTTCACCGTTACACCGGCATAGCGAGGGCAAGCCTCAGTGTTTTCAACTGTAACTTTGATATCCAAATCATTATTTTCAACGGAGAAAGTATCTACAGACGGCCTCTTCAGAGAAGTCGGTTTATTATTTTGCACCAGATAAGCATACAAGTCACGAGCTACACCATAATGCGAACAAGCATCGGCACGATTCGGAGTGATATCCACTTCCAGCACATAGTCGCTCTTGATGTTATAATAATCTTTGGCAAGAGTTCCCGGGACTGCATCAGTCGGCAAAACGATAATACCTGCATGATCCGTACCGATGCCTATTT
>USSR01000971.1 GCA_900557355.1 uncultured Bacteroides sp. | reverse complement strand
ATTCTTTCAAGAAGTGCTTTTCTCTTAAAGCGGTGCAAATTTACGATTCTTTTTTGATATCACAAACATTTCTGCACAAAAAAACATTCTCTATGCCTAAATTAGTATATATACAAGAAGATTGACCGATGCAATGAAGCCTACACCATTACAAGTAAACAAAATCACTGCAAACTGAATCAGAAACAATTCATATATTTCCTCTCTCTTGTAATTTTCTAAATTCCTCTTTCAAGATATCAAGCTCATGTTGCGCCTCTTCTGAAACCGGGGGAGTGGGGACAGAACGCGGAATATTTTGCTGAGAATCGAAATCTCCCACCGCAATGCCGTTACCAAAGAGGAAACTTTCTTTTTCCAAGCACAGGTTATAAACCCTGTCGTTATACATTTCCGTGTAGAGGCTGTCTATTTCCTCAAAATTCCCGTCTGCAGTTTTCACTTTGTCGGTAACGAGCAGTGCCTTGACAGGTTGTACGCCACGTTGTCTCGTTTGAACCGGATGGTCAGATGTCAAACGTATCCGCTTGCCGCTTTGGGTGACCAGCACAACTACTTTTTCTTCTATTCCAGAAATGATATTCATCACCCGGACGTCCTCTCCCGATACGGACAATACTTTATCTCCGGCACGAATCGCATTAATTCGTTTCTCCTGCCCGTCCGCCATGCGGATAAGGGTTTCCTGAGCAAAACACCTGCTGTCCTGATTATTCTGCTCCTTTCTTTTTTCCGAGTTCATTTTTCTTACTTCTTTAAGTTTAACGAAGTCTCGTTATTCAACAATTTGCATGGCACATTCTCCCAATTCGGTGGAAGCGCTTCATATATTCTATGTCATTGTTGCGCACCTTCCAATCTCCAATATCTATCTGCAAACAAGAATAAGACGTTTACAAAAGTAAGAAAAAAGCATTGCTTTGCAAATTTCAATTGCTTTTATTGTCTAAATCATCACTACGATTAAATAAGTGTTATAAGTCAAGTGTCATCTCATGAAGGGGCATTCGCGTTCCCACGAAGAGACACAATCGTTCCCATTAGGAGATACGATAGTGTCCATTAGGAGAAACTGCAGTTCCCATTAGGAGAAACTATCGTTCCCAATTAAAGGACACAACAGTTTCTAAGCATAGAAACGTCAGTTCCCTACCCATAGGACACTACAATACACTATTTACCAATAAGATAATAATAGGATATTACATCAGAAAAGGCACTTTTCACTCCCCCCAATTATAGCCATCCACGTAATCATCGAAATAATCATCCAACTGGAGTCCGCACTCCTTGGCCAAATGAATGATAAATTGTTGGTCGGCAGGTTTTATTAACCAGGCGCCTCTACGGGCAAGGTAGTAGTTCTTGCGTCCGAAGTGAGAAATGAGCCGCCATCTGAATGTATCGGAGACACTGACTGTCAGAGAACCCAACAACTGCGTGAAACCTTTAGCATAACGCATCGCCTTGTTCGGACGATAATATTCGCATTTTCCCTTCATGGCTTGCAGTTTTTGAGGAGTCAGGGTGGGCAGGAACGGATATTTTACGGGAGCATGCTCCAAGGCTATGTGGCGCAGACAGGTAGAAGCCTTAGGGCAATCGGCAGATGCACATAAGCCAAAACCATAAGGCACCTGCGAGTAATCGAATGTTTCCATATCGTGTTTATTAATAATTGACGGCAAAGGTAAACAGAATAAATCGGGAAAAAGAGGAAAAGATTGAAAAGATTGGAAAGGAACAAAAGCTGGAAGTGACAGTAAGTAGTTTACCGTCACTTTTGTCAGCACTAAGAACATAGCTAATAATCAAGCAGATACGCCACACGAGTGACGGTAAAACATTTTGTCTACACTAATAACAGTCTATCTATCAACAAGATAATATAAAAGTGACGACAACCGCCATAAAAACAAACTTTCCAGTAAGTGATGAAAGTGGCATACCTAACAATAGTTATTTTATGCTGTTCAACATAAAAAAGGCATATATATCCATACCATTACGGAAATATTTCCGTAATTTTGCAGCTCCAAAAGGATAACATTACATTTACCCACTAACAAAATGAATATTATGGAATTGAACAAAACCTTTATTGACGGGCTTTGGAGCAAAGAAATCAATGTCAGTGATTTCGTTAGTAAAAACATCGCGCCTTATACTGGAGACGCTT
>USSR01000970.1 GCA_900557355.1 uncultured Bacteroides sp. | reverse complement strand
GGACATCCGCAAAAGGCAATGTACGCCACTATCGCTACAGTAGTCATCAATACGATACTTGACCCTTTGTTTATTTACGGTTTCGACTGGGGGATTCGTGGAGCTGCTATTGCCACCATCATAGCACAGGTTATTTCACTGTTGTGGCAATTCAAGATATTCAGTAACAAAGACGAACTGCTACATTTCCATCGCGGTATATTCCGCCTGCGCCGTAAGATTGTGATGGATTCGCTTGCTATCGGTATGTCTCCTTTCCTGATGAATCTGGCAGCATGTTTTATTGTAATTGTCATTAATCAGGGGTTGAAGCGCTATGGCGGAGACTTGTCTATCGGTGCATTCTCTATTGTCAACCGCCTGGTATTTATATTCGTAATGATCGTGATGGGATTGAATCAGGGCATGCAGCCTATTGCCGGATATAACTTTGGTGCGCAGCAATATGCACGTGTTTCCCGGGTGCTGAAACTGACTATAATCTTTGCTACGGTTGTCACCACATCCGGTTTCCTGATGGGGATGCTCATACCCGATCTGGTGGTTTCCATATTTACTTCTGACGAAGAACTGATAGCTATTTCGGCACGTGGACTACGTATTGTAGTGATGTTCTTCCCGATAATCGGTTTCCAGATGGTGACGTCGAATTTCTTCCAGAGTATCGGGATGGCGAGCAAGGCTATCTTTTTGTCTCTTACCCGCCAGATGCTTTTCTTGCTTCCGGCACTGATAATTCTACCTCGTTTCTTCGGTGCGGCCGGTGTTTGGTATAGTATGCCGGTTTCCGAGGTACTTGCCAGTTTGGTGGCGATGGTGATGTTGGTTAGCCAGTTCCGTAAATTTAAAAGAGGCGAAGGATAGTGTGAAAAACATGCGGTTCGTGGTAAAGTTAGTTATAACCGGAAAATTAGTATAGATTATTTTTTTGTTTCTTTCCTATAAATCCTTACTTTTGCTATTAGTAAACCAATATTTAGATTGAAGCTATGAATAAGAAATTCGTTGTGAACATCGGTCGCCAATTGGGAAGTGGCGGAAAGGAGATAGGGGAGAAGTTGGCAGCCCGTTTGGGTATCGATTTCTATGACAAGGAGTTAATAACTCTGGCTTCCAAGGAGAGCGGTCTATGCCGTGAGTTCTTTGAGAAAGCCGATGAGCGTGCTTCGCAAGGGATTATCGGCGGACTCTTTGGCATGCGTTTCCCTTTTGTGGGAGATGGTGCTTTACCAACCCAGAATTGCCTCAGTAACGATGCACTTTTCAAGGTGCAGAGCGATGTAATCCGTCAGTTGGCAGCAGAGAAATCCTGCCTTTTTGTAGGTCGTTGTGCTGATTATATACTGCGTGATCATCCTCGTTGTGCCAATATCTTTATTTCCGCTTCGCATGAAGCACGCGTTGCCCGTCTGTGCGCTTCACATCATGTTTCAGAAGAAGAAGCAGAAAATATGATGAATAAGGCTGATAAAAAACGTTCGGAATATTATAACTATTATAGCTATAAGACGTGGGGAGCTGCGGCAACCTATCATCTGTGCATTGATTCTTCCGTGCTGGGGATTGAAAAGACTATCGATTTTATAGAAGATTTTGTGAAACTTAAAATAAAGTGAAACAGAACAATTTCTAACCCGGACCATACCTTCTCCGTATCAAGCCCGTACCAACTCCATACCAAGTCTAAGTGTATAGACATGGAGCAAGTACGGAGAAAATACGGCTTTGGTAATATGAAGGGGAAAAACAGAACAAAAAAAAGAGAGACTACAATTGCGTAATCTCTCTTTTCTTTTATATCATCTGACATTACATCATTGTCAGCAATATCATCTGGCCTGCCAGAATACGCAGGAACATTGTAAGTGGATAAACAGTAGAGTAACCTACTGCCGGAGCATCATTGCCGGATGCCTGGTTAGCATAAGCTAATGCAGGAGGGTCTGTGTTACTACCGGCAATTAATCCCATCAGGGTGAAGTAATTTACTTTGCAGTAGAAGCGGGCAATCATACCGATAATCAGCAAAGGAATAACAGTGATCAGGAAACCATAGCCTACATACAGCAAACCGGAGCCTTCTACCACTGTTTCTACAAAGTGGGCGCCGGCTTCGATACCTACGCTGGCAAGGAAGAGTACGATACCGATTTCACGCAGCATCAGGTTGGCACTCATAGTTAC
>USSR01000969.1 GCA_900557355.1 uncultured Bacteroides sp. | reverse complement strand
CTGAACCGTAAAATCAGCCTGAATACCTCCCGCCTGACGGAAGGCAGTAGCTGTACGATCCAATATATCTTTGGCATCCACTTTCTGTGCCGAAAGCTGCAATGCCAAACCGAACAGGCAGATACAGATTAAAAGAACATTCTTCATCATTAGTTTAACACGATTTACAGTAAATTGTTCAAACGCATTTGCAGGTCATTTTCATCGACACAAAGCACCTCACGCGCTTTACTGCCTTGTGCAGGTCCCACAATTCCGGCTTTTTCCAATTGATCCATCAAGCGTCCTGCACGATTATAACCGATAGCAAACTTACGTTGGATCAATGAAGTAGAACCTTGCTGATGAATAACAATCAGACGGGCAGCATCTTCGAACAACGGATCCAGACGCCCCATATCCACATCTCCCAGATCACCTCCGCCATCTTCACTGACATATTCGGGCAAGTAGAATGCAGTAGGATATCCTTGTTGCTTGGCAATGAACTTTGTGATTTCCGCCACTTCCGGTGTATCGATAAAGGCACATTGCACACGCACGGGATCAGCACCCTGCAGGAACAACATATCACCACGTCCGATCAGCTGGTTAGCTCCCGGACGGTCGAGAATAGTACGTGAGTCTATCATGGCAGATACGCGGAAAGCAATACGCGCCGGGAAGTTCGCCTTGATTGTACCGGTAATGATATTTGTTGTCGGACGCTGTGTAGCGATAATCATGTGGATACCCACCGCACGCGCCAACTGGGCGATACGGGCAATAGGCAATTCAACCTCTTTACCTGCCGTCATTATCAAGTCACCGAACTCATCGATCACCACTACTATATAAGGCATGAATTTATGCCCCTTTTCAGGGTTCAGCTGGCGATTGATAAACTTCTCATTATATTCCTTGATATTACGCACATGTGCAGCTTTCAATAAGTCGTAACGTGTATCCATCTCTATACAGATAGAATTCAACGTTTGCACTACCTTGGTTACGTCTGTAATAATAGCATCTTCTCCATCGGGCAGCTTGGCAAGGAAATGATGTTCAATCACCGAATAAATACTGAATTCTACCTTCTTCGGGTCTACCAACACAAACTTCAGTTCAGCCGGATGCTTTTTATAAAGCAAAGAAGTGATAATGGCGTTCAGTCCGACAGATTTACCCTGACCGGTAGCACCCGCCACCAGCATGTGCGGCATCTTACAGAGATCTACCATGAACACCTCATTGGTAATCGTCTTGCCCAAAGCAACCGGCAAGTCATAAGTAGACTCCTGGAACTTCTTGCTACCGATGATACTCTGTCCGGAAACAATCTTCGGATTGGAATTCGGAACTTCAATACCGATTGTTCCTTTTCCCGGAATCGGCGCAATGATACGAATACCCAATGCCGAAAGGCTAAGGGCGATATCATCTTCCAGACCACGAATCTTGGAGATGCGAACACCTTGCTCGGGAGTGATCTCATACAGCGTCACCGTAGGTCCCACCGTTGCCTTGATCGTACTGATTTCAATACCAAAACTACGCAACGTATTTATAATCTTGTCTTTATTGGCATTCTGTTCCGCCATGTCGATAGTCGGCTCGGCATTATCGTAATGCTTCATCAAGTCGACAGTAGGATAGCGATAATTTTCCAGATCGAGACGAGGATTATAAGGTTCCTTTTCCGGACCTTTATATTCGTCATCCTCCTCTGCAGCTTCTATTTCAAAAGTAGGTTCTACCGCTACAGGTTTCTCATGAAGAGAAGGAGCAGGATCGGAGACCGGAGTTTCAATAATCATAGAAACTTCTTCCCCCGACGGCTTGGCAGGTTGGGGTTCTGTAATACCACCTAAATCCAGTGTTATTTCATTTTCCGGTTCCATTACCGGCTCAGGAACTTCAATGGGAGTTTCTTCTTCTTTTGTATCAGCCTCCGCCACATCAGGAGCAGAAGCAGGTTTCTTCTTTCCTTTCGCCGTCCAAGAGTCTGTAAACTCTTCCGGTGTTTCGCCTTTCTCTTCTTCCTCCTGTTTACGCTTCAGGAAACTGAGGCTAAACAACCTCCGCAACCAGATAACGGTACGTGCACTGATATAGATAAGGAAACAGATAGCAGTCACCAACAGAATCATCCAAACGCCCGGCACGCCCACTTGCGACACCAGCCAATTGCTGACATTATATCCATGCA
>USSR01000968.1 GCA_900557355.1 uncultured Bacteroides sp. | reverse complement strand
TAAAGAAGCTTGTTTCTGGCCTTTCGGCTACAACTCTTTCCACTGTAACGTGACGTCTTTATTAAACAAAGACGGAAAGAATAATACGCTGGCCGTACGTTTGGAAAATCGTCCGCAGTCCTCGCGTTGGTATCCGGGAGCAGGTTTGTATCGTAATGTGCATCTGATCGTGACTGATAAAGTGCACGTGCCTGTATGGGGAACACAAATCACAACTCCTCATGTCAGCAAGGACTTTGCAGCCGTACGTCTTCAAACGAAGATTGATAATGCCGGTGAGAAAACACAAATCCGTATAGAGACAGAGATTCTTTCTCCGGACGGAAAAGTGGTTACCAGCAAAGAGAATACGAGCCGCATTAATCACGGACAACCATTCGAACAAAACTTTATTGTAAATGCGCCCGAACTCTGGTCACCGGAAAGTCCGTCACTCTACAAGGCTGTTTCCAAAATTTACGCAGATGATAAACTGGTGGATACTTACACGACACGTTTCGGTATCCGCAGCATTGAATATATCGCTGATAAGGGTTTCTATCTGAACGGAAAACATCGCAAATTCCAAGGGGTATGTAATCACCATGATTTAGGTCCGCTGGGTGCCGCTATTAATGTGGCAGCGCTTCGCCATCAACTTACATTGCTGAAAGATATGGGATGTGACGCTATCCGTACTTCTCATAATATGCCGACTCCCGAACTCGTAGCATTGTGTGACGAAATGGGATTTATGATGATGATTGAACCGTTCGATGAATGGGACATTGCCAAGTGCGAAAACGGTTATCACCGTTATTTCAATGAATGGGCGGAACGTGATATGGTAAATATGCTCCATAATTATCGGAATAATCCGTGTGTGATTATGTGGAGTATCGGTAATGAAGTACCGACCCAATGTAGCCCTGTCGGCTATAAAGTGGCGAAATTCCTGCAAGACATTTGCCACCGAGAAGATCCGACACGTCCTGTCACTTGTGGAATGGATCAGGTTACTTGTGTACTTGCGAACGGATTTGCAGCAATGATTGACATTCCGGGACTTAATTACCGTACCCAACGCTATAAGGAATCTTATGACCAACTCCCGCAGAATCTGATTCTGGGTAGTGAAACTGCTTCTACTGTCAGTTCACGCGGGGTATACAAATTCCCGGTAGAGGATAAGAAAAGTACTAAGTATGAAGACCATCAGTGTTCCTCTTATGATGTGGAAGCCTGTTCCTGGTCAAATATTCCGGACGAGGACTTTGCACTGGCCGACGATAACCATTGGACAATCGGACAATTTGTATGGACAGGATTTGACTATCTGGGCGAGCCATCACCTTATGACACGGATGCATGGCCCAATCACAGTTCCATGTTTGGTATTATCGACCTTGCCAGTCTGCCTAAAGACCGCTATTATCTGTATCGCAGTGTATGGAACAAGGATGCGGAAACCTTGCATATTCTGCCTCACTGGACATGGCCGGGACGTGAAGGCGAAGTGACTCCTGTATTTGTATATACCAACTATCCTACAGCCGAACTGTTTATCAACGGTAAAAGTTATGGTAAACAAAGCAAGAATAATAGTTCGTTGAAGAACCGCTATCGTCTGATGTGGATGGATGCTGTATATGAACCGGGAGAAGTAAAAGTAGTAGCCTATAACAAAGAAGGAAAAGCTGTAGCGGAAAAAGTGGTTCGTACTGCCGGAAAACCTCATCATATCGAACTGGTCAGCAACCGTAACGAATTGACTGCAGACGGAAAAGACTTAGCGTATGTGACTGTGAAAGTTGTAGACAAAGATGGTAACCCCTGCCCTACTGATAATCGTCAGATTAACTTCTCTGCAAAGGGAACCGGTAAATATCGTGCCGCTGCCAATGGCGACCCGACAAATCTGGAACAATTTCATCTTCCGAAGATGCATGCTTTCAACGGAATGTTGACAGCTATCATACAAGCTGGTGAAACTGCCGGAGAAATTGTATTTACAGCCAAAGCAAATGGAGTGAAAGCCGGAAATATTCGTATTCAAACGAAATAAGGTATACGCTTTATAAAATCTGATAAGCCACCGGATTTCTTAACTAAAGAGAAGTCCGGTGGTTTTCATATATAATATACTGGACTTTTCACTTTTACGAGAAAAGAAGCAGGTAAATACAGGTTAATATCTATCTTTGCCAAAGAA
>USSR01000967.1 GCA_900557355.1 uncultured Bacteroides sp. | reverse complement strand
GAAGCGACTTCCGGTTGATTCTTCATCGGTTGAAATATGGTGGACAAAAGGAAATTGGTGCAATTATGGGGCGGTATATGGCTGCAGAACTTTTATCTTCCCATTTTTTTCAAGGAATTGATGTGATAATCCCTATACCGCTTCACAAGAAGAAACAGCAAATCCGAGGTTATAACCAGAGCGAATGGATTGCCCGTGGAATCACTGCTGTAACAGGAATTCCCATAGATACAGAATCCATATTGCGTAAGAAAAATACGGAAACGCAAACACACAAATCCATACTTGAACGTCGGGATAATGTGGAAGGCATCTTTGAACTTCAACGCCCAGAAGTACTTGCCGGGAAACATATACTGATCGTTGACGATGTGTTGACCACTGGTTCTACTACGCTGGCATGTGCTTCTTGTCTGGTGAATGTGGAAGGAATACAGATTAGTATATTGACGTTGGCAACGGTGGAGTAATTATTTTTTTATAGACGATTCTCTAATATTAAGTTTAGCGTCCAGGATAATTGTTTTTGAAGGTTTTGTTTCATCTGAATTATTTTTTATTTGCTCCAATAATAATTCAGCAGTAACTTTTCCCATTTCAAAAGTGGGTTGCTCAACACTTGTAAGATTGGGCTCGATGATTAAAGCCTTTTGTGATTCGGAGAAACCTACAAACGCAATATCATCGGGAATAACCATACCTTTTTTTTGTAATGTCTTCATGGCACCGATGGCTGCCGGATCATTAACGGCAAAAATGGCATCCGGTTTGTTCGGCATTTCTAATATGGAATATGCTGCAGTAATACCGCTTTCCATAAGTATTCCGGCAGGAATTATCAACTCTTCTTCTATCGGGTAGCCATATTTTTTTAGTGCATCGATATAGCCACGTTTACGCTCTTTAGATAGGAATAGATTCTCCGGACCCGCTAAATGTGCTATTCGTTTATATCCTTCCTTAATTAGATGTTCCACTGCTGTAAAAGCCCATTTATAGTCATCGATGATGACATTGTAAGCGCTGACTTCAGGAGCTATCCGATTAAAAAATACAATCGGTAGATTCTTCTCGCGTAGTGTTTTAAAGTATTCCGTAGCTCTGGTATCTTGGGTGACGGATATGATGATGCCGTCCACCATTTTCTCCTCCATTGCTTTTAAATTGGTAAACTCAATATCTGCGGATTCATTCGATTGACTTATTAATATATGGTAGCCTTTCGAATTCATAACACTTTGTATTCCCATGATGACTTCTGCAAAAAATGAGTTTATGAATTCCGGAACAATTACGCCGATTGACATCGTTTGATTTTGTTTCAAACTAAGAGAGATGGGATTGGGGTGGTAATTCATTTTTTCTGCTAATTCCAGTACAGCTTTTCGTGTTTCCGGATTAACATCCCATTTATCAGCTAAAGCCCGTGATACTGTTGATGTTGAAATATTAAGTTCACGTGCGAGATCTTTGATTGTAATACGTGATTTGGACATGGTATATAGTTTTAGGATGCGAACAAAGATAATCAAAAATCTTTTTTTACCTCATTTTAGGATGACGAATTATAGCGGATTTTTTCGGGAACGTTACCGGGAACGTTGCCGGTGATTTTTCCTTCAAAACACTTGTTTTTAACTGTCTGCCCCACTACATTTGTTTCCTGTTAGAGGGGGAAATCTCTTAAAAATTAATCTTAAAAACTCAAGCTATGCAATTACTCGACCTTATTACTATCTTTATATTTGCACTTGGAATTGTTATAATGGGCTTGTCCTTTTCTGGTAAAGGGCGGAATATGAAATCCTTTTTCGCAGCAGGAGGAGCAGTCCCGTGGGCAATGAGTGGATTATCTCTTTTTATGGGATTTTTCTCCGCAGGAACTTTCGTGGTATGGGGATCTATTGCTTATTCACTAGGATGGATCGCTATTTCGATTCAATGGACAATGGCGATAGCCGGATTTGTTGTTGGTTTCTTCATTGCTCCACGATGGCATAAGACTAGTGCTCTGACAGTGGCAGAGTATATCACCCGGAGACTTGGAGTAAACACACAAAAGACGTATACTTATCTTTTCCTTTTCATTTCTCTCTTTACTACAGGCTCTTTTTTATATCCGGTAGCTAAAATTGTAGAGGTTTCTACGGGGATGCCTTTAGATCTCTGTATTCTGTTGTTAGGTGGATTCTCA
>USSR01000966.1 GCA_900557355.1 uncultured Bacteroides sp. | reverse complement strand
TTTATAAAAAAATTAAAAATGAACGATAAGAAGAAACACCTAAGGCGGTGCTTCCGCATCGTTGTGCACGAATATAAGTTTTTTCTTCTATAACAAGCAATGAACAATATTTCTTAAATGAAAAAGCCGTGTTCCACGACACAGAAAATTATTGTAGAAATATACCTATCACATAATTTTGTTGTATCTTTGAAATCAATATCAATAGCAGTTATATTATGAGTGAGACAGTTCATTTAAAAATACAACAATTTGGTCCTATATCCGATATAGATATAGTGTTCAACAAATATACAGTATTAATAGGTAAACAGGGAGCAGGAAAAAGTACGATTGCTAAATTGTATTCCATGTTTACATGGTTGGAAAAGGGACTGGCCCGGCGGACTGTTAGTGATAAATACATCACTCAATTTTCACGGTTTCAGAAAAATTATTGTGCTTATCATCGTTTGGATTCGTATTTCAAGACCAATACGATTATCAAGTTCTATGGCTTGCACTATAATTTCTTTTATGAAGAAGGTAAACTGCAAATAGAAGAAATTGAACATCAGGAAAACTATAATGTAGCTAAAGTGATGTATGTCCCTGCGGAAAGATTTTTTTTAAGTACGGTGGATAATCCTATGAACCTGAAAAATCTTCCCGAATCATTAAAAACGTTTCTTGATGAATTTGAAAATGCCAAAATTGTACTGAAGGCCGGATATCATCTTCCATTTAATAATATTGCATTCGAATATGATGCACAGCACAAAATCTCCTGGATAAAAGGGGAAGACTATAAAATCCGTCTGTCCGATGCATCCAGTGGCTACCAATCCGTCATTCCCCTGACCTTAGTCACTAAGTTCTTATCTGATTTGGTTCAAGACAATGCCAACAAGGAAGAACTGGGCTTCCAAGAGAGAAAACAAATTGAAAAGGAAGTGAACAAGGTAATGAATGACAAGACGCTGACAGAAGAAGTCAAGTTTGCCATGTTACGGACAATCTCATCACGTTTCAAATATTCCCGTTTCGTGAATATTGTTGAAGAAATGGAGGAAAATCTATATCCGGAATCACAGATGAGCATTCTTTTCGATTTATTGGATTATACCAATAGAATAGAGTTGAACAGACTTGTTCTGACTACTCACAGCCCATATATCATTAATTATCTGACATTAGCGGTAAAAGCCTTCCAGCTTGACCGAAAAGTTTCAGGAAATGACGATTTGAGCTCCAGAATAAACGAAATAGTACCGTTGCAAAGCGTCGTGAATCCCGCAAAATTATTTATTTACGAATTAAAAGACGGTAAGGCCATACAATTAAGTAATTATGATGGTTTACCTTCCGATGAAAATTTTTTGAATATCCAACTGAGATTAACCAATGAGATGTTCGACCAATTACTGGAGATTGAAGAAGAATTTGATAATAAAGACTAATTGACCTATGCCCATTGATTTTTTCATTGCTAAATGCCAAATAGAAAATATACGAGAAAAGGAATTCGGAATTTGCGACGACGAAGACCGGACGAAGCAAGCCCATGCCTATATTGACACAACCCATATGGAAAAATGGATCGCCGTAGTGAAGAATAAGACAGACAAGGCTATCAACTTTACTGCCGTTGACAATTGTGTCGAAATACGCCGACCCGACGGCACAATGGATTACTGTTGTGATGCTATGCTCACAAATGACAGAATATCGTTTTCGTAGAACTAAAGAACCAAAAGGCTAAATGGATTACTCACACCGTAGACGAGCAGCTACAAACAACAATAGACTATTTCAAGGCAAACCATGACATTTCTAAATACAAGCATAAACGGGCATTTGCTTGTAACAAGAAATCTCCCTATTTCAATGTAAGCTATAAAGGGAAAATGAATGCCTTTTACCAAAAGAATCACATCCGGCTGAATCTGCAAACAGAAATAATTTTCAAATAAAGGTTCCTTCCTTTAGAGTATACCAAGCGGAGCCAGTCAGAGATTTCGAGAAAAACAACAAAAAGAATTGCAAATAACACAATGAATAATACGAGCACAGGCCATACTGAGGAAGAATATTTCTTAACCACCAGTCTGAAAAATTCGATTAATTTCGGAATATTCCTAAAATAAGAAAAGTTAAGACAACTAGTTCATTGCGAGTTAGTTGCTTTTTTGTATCTTTAAGCATCCCCCCCAAGA
>USSR01000965.1 GCA_900557355.1 uncultured Bacteroides sp. | reverse complement strand
AGATTAAATAGTATCATTTCTTTATTTTCACCACCTTGCTTTTCAGTCAGTTCGTCTATAAAGTCTTCAACCACGGGGGAAGGAATGTATTTTGGTTCTTCGGGATCGCAGAAAAGATCCTGCTCATTTTCCGATATCCATTTTCTTATATCATTTTTATCCATATATTATTTTGATCAAAATAGCCTTACTAATATTTCTGTAAATCTCATAAGTATCAAATTCTTTGAGGCAAGTTGCAATTCGTTCGATTACTTTTTTTCTAAACTTGTCATATTAGCTCCTTTCTGATTTGTTTCTATCTTTGGTACAAAGCAGGTATGTACCATAAACGAAAGGAAAACATATACTCAGTAAAAGGAATATCCGGCTCCCCACGGAAGGGGGGGAGGACAGGATCTCTACTCTTTCGGCAAAGACACAAAGGACTATCGCTCCATATACCAAATGAGTTATTCCCAATGCTTTACGGCTAATAATCATCCTATTGATTATTTTATAAAAGAGGCTGTTTTCCTTTCCTTGAGGTATGCTCTTTTTTTTGTCAAAATCTTGTTGGTTCATTCTTTTTATAGTTATACGTTAATACCTTGTTTCCTGTAATATTGGGCTATTTTCTCTTTTTGCTCTTCGATTTTTAGATCGAGTTTAGCAATACGATTAACGAGCCTTTCCCGTCTGGCTTCAAGCTCTTTCAGTTTGGCAGCTTGTTTTGTAATTAGTCTCATTCTTCCTCCTCCTGTAGATATAGTTTCATACCCTTTTTAGTTAGTCCCAATGTATGTGTATCATCAGCCCATTCATTAGCCACTTTTATAGAATCTGCAGGGCAACCATAGGTAAGCCTTACTGCATATTCACCACCTGGCGAAATACTATCATCTCCATATCCAGCAACTAATTTGTTATCAAAAGCCATCAAATTACCATAGTTGTTGGCAAAGTAAATACCTGCCTCTTCACACCCCTTATATGCTTTCTTTAGCTTGTTAAAAGCCTTTTTCTGCTCGGCTGTTAGTTCACAGACCGGATATAATCTATCATCCATAATGTTCCTTTCTTATCAGTTATGGGTTAATCCTTTCAAGCCAATCACTAACGCATTTTTCCACTTCTGCATAGCTGGTAAACGTTCTTTTTTCAACAGTTACACAGTACCGCATTAATTCACCGCGAATAATTCCTGCATCATCCTTCCAAACATTTATAGCTCCATTATCTCCGGCAGAAGTACACGCATATCCCAGTTCGATAGTTGATTCAATGTCACTTGTATTATTGATACTATACGCATCAACCTTACGTCTTTTTACTCCCGGAAGCCCATCTAACTGACAGATAGGCTTCTCTTTCTTTATGATTATATTTTTGTTCATTACTTATTTGTTATTAGTTAATTATTTTTTATCTTCATTGGTTGATCTACTCGCAGAGAGCTACCCGAATTCCGGAACGTATCAGTTTTGTTAGGTGATTGTCAAGTTCATTGCATGGAAAACGTATCATCAGGAGCGTTTGGCCATGTCCGTGGGTCTGTTTTCTGATGTCAATATTCAAAACTCTGGAAGCGATTGTTGCATCGTTCGCATACATTTCCCAAAAGTCTGCGTTCCGGAAAATTAACAGGTAGTCCGGATGCTTCTCTTTTATTTCGTAGTATTTCTCCATTACTTATCTGTTATTAGTCGTTAATCATTACCTATCATATCTTTTCTGATAAGTTCAGCTTCGACAGAAGATAATTTTGGCAATTTAACCATATCAACACATTCTTTCTGAAAAGCAATAACATCTTCAATAAGCATCTGCCAATCAAAAAGAAATTCTTCACTACACCCGTGTTTTCGATAAATATCTTGTGCTGCCTTTAATATTTCCACAGCACAGATATCTGTTCCCTGAAATACTACCGCCGGAATTTCGTTATTCAAGCAGGAGTTAAGTAACTTACGCTGATCTTTCATTGTTTCTTTGTATTTTCGTTAAACATTCCTCTAATTTTTTTGTATACTGGTTACGCAAAAATTCTAATTTCTGAGATGCAAAACTACCATCATAAGTCCTGTATGTAAAAGAGGCTTTCACGTGATAGTTATACAAATTGATAATTCTTCTATGCAACCATCTCAAATATTGAGAATCTTTCTGTTTTGTTCCCATAATCAGGTATGCTATTAATTTATTTTGGCAGCTAAACC
>USSR01000964.1 GCA_900557355.1 uncultured Bacteroides sp. | reverse complement strand
CTTATTACATTAAAAAGGAATTTCAAAAGGTATCTACAGATATATCTTACGTAGGTGGAAATGAGTCTTTAAGAGAATATCAAGATAGTCTTTATTGGGCTAATTATAATGGTGATGAAGTAAATGGTTCTTGTCTTTATACTATCCTCTTTAATGATAAACTTAAAATACGGGAAATAAGAATTATAAAAAGAGGCGGATATGATAATTCTAAATTTGATTATGATGGACTTATCAAGAAGATACTCTTATCCACGGAAGGAAAATGGCAAAGAGACGAAAAACTGCCTTCTGAAAACTGGTATTTTACAATAGGGCGTTTTATGGTAAGGTAAGATGGGCTGCTTTGTTTTGCTAAATGTTAGATTCGGTTATATCAAGATAAGTGTTTTTAATTATGTCACACTTTATTGAGGCAAATATTTATTGGATTGTGGCTATTGTAAATCTGATTCCAGTTTTACTTTTAGTCTTGTTTGTTACGTTTGGAAAAATAAGAAGTAATCCATTTATAATATTTATCAAGAGTGTGTTTGGTTATATTGCACTGTTTCTTGTGTTGGTATTAGTCGTTTTATCTATTGATATGAGTCTGGCGATGACAGTTGTCCTGATAATAGTGCTTCAAATGATATATTTCCCCATCGGCGGCATGTTGCTTCTATTTCTTTGTGTTAGTACTGATATGAACTGGGTGAAAGATAATTGGAAAAGGATGTTGCTGTCCTTTGTTATATTACTTCTTTGGGTGTTATGTGGTGTAATTTATGTAATTCAATGTTGAGTTAGTAAGAATATTAATCTTTTGAATTCTATGATTAAGTAATTGCTTATTTATCCTTTTTGCCTCTAATTCACATAAAAAAGACTCAACGAAGAGCTTATTTCAGGGAAAAGTCGTATTTTTGGAAAAGAGTTGTTTTATAACTTTTAAAAAAGAATCGAATGTTATGATGGAGAAAACATTGGTCATTTTGAAACCATGCACCCTGCAAAGAGGCTTGGTAGGTGAGATCACAAATAGATTTGAACGTAAAGGCTTACGTCTAGCCGGTATGAAGATGGTGCAGCTGACGGATGAAATACTTAATGAGCATTACGCCCACTTAAGTGCAAAGCCGTTCTTTCAGCGTGTGAAGGATTCAATGATGGCATGCCCGGTCATTGTGTGTTGTTTTGAGGGAGTGGATGCGATTGAAGCCGTAAGAACACTGACAGGTCCTACCAACGGAAGGAAGGCTGCTCCCGGCACTATTCGCGGAGATTACAGCATGAGCTTTCAGGAAAATATAGTTCACGCTTCCGATTCGCTTGAAGCTGCAGAAGTGGAGTTGAAAAGATTTTTTAAACCGGAAGAAATATTCGAGTATAATCAAGCTACATTCGACTTCCTTTACGCTAATGATGAATATTGATAGAAAAAAGAAAACCAATTCAATTAAAATAGTATCTTTGCGCCCGGAAAAATAATCAGTATTCAGTGAATCTCGTTATTGATATTGGAAATACGGTAGCAAAAGTAGCTGTCTTTGACGGCTTTTCACTTTTGGAAGTGGTATATGACTCCAAACAGAATTTGGAGCATCTGAAAGATATTTATCATAAATATCACTTTGAAAAGGCGATTGTTGCAACCGTAATAGACTTGAGCGAACAGGTGTTGGCGCAGTTAGCATTACTTCCTATACCGGTGCTCTGGCTGAATGAAAAGACTCCGCTACCGGTGGAAAATCTGTATGAGACTCCTCAGACATTGGGCTATGACCGTATGGCGGCTGTAGTAGCTGCTAACGAACAGTTTCCTGGCAGAAATATCTTGGTGATTGATGCCGGCACATGCATTACGTACGAATTTGTGGATGCTGAAGGACGTTATCACGGCGGGAATATTTCACCCGGTTTGCAAATGCGTTTTCGTGCACTTCACCAGTTTACCGGACGTTTGCCGCTGGTGCGGCGTGAAGGGCGTGAACTCCCGATGGGAAAGGATACTGAGACTGCCATCCGCGCTGGGGTGCTGAAAGGTATGGAATATGAAATTTCGGGTTACATAATGGCTATGAAACATAAATATCCTGAACTTTTGGTTTTTTTAACGGGCGGGGATGATTTTTCTTTTGATACAAACTTAAAAAGTATCATCTTTGCAGACAGATTTTTAGTGTTGAAAGGATTAAATAGAATTTTAAACTATAATAATGA
>USSR01000963.1 GCA_900557355.1 uncultured Bacteroides sp. | reverse complement strand
TGTCTCTGTTATCATTATACCGCACTGACAATAATCGTATCAGTGCGGTATTTCAATCAAAAAGCAAGACACGCACGGACGCAATGTTTACTGTTCTTATAATCCCAATCCATGGCGCCGACGTAGGTGTCGGCATAGTATGCGTTGAGAAACGGATCGTAGTCGTCCTCCGAACTCGACCAATACCCCAATTTCCACCCATAGTCATTATCCCCGGTAGCTTTATTGACAGCGGATAAAAGATAAGCTTTATTGTACATCCAATACCAGCATTGACCTAGCGAGGGTAAAAACCAACCACTGCTGTTTGCAGGAGCGGGATGGCTATACTCATAATCCGTTACCCAATAGACAGGGGGAAATCCATTCTTTAAAGTTCGATTCTCGTTTTCCGCAAACGAGATGATCCCCTGTGTATTCTTATAGCCATAGAAACCGGTGCTCGGCTCACCTCTGTTTATATCAGTTAGGCTCCAAAGCCCCCATGTACAAGCATTTCCTCCATTGGCATCATAAAGCGCAAGAACGTAACCATGTACGGTATGCATCTCTGTTATACCATATTTCTGTTTATATTTACAGTAGTCTACCCATTCGCCTTCACTGTCTTTACCTGACTTCAAAACGATACCCAAGCAGTTCATATCTGCGGAAAGAGCAGTAACATCACCGGGAATCAAATAGCCGTTATTACTTTCATCCTTGCAATAAAAATCGCCCATTTGAGCTTTATCCAATGTATAATCACCTATATCTTTTAAAACCGGAGTGAATGTATAACAGGTATTAGCAGATAAATCTGTATCAGGCATCGCACCACTATACATCTCTTTGTTATATTCATAAAGCCAACGAACCTTTGCCCTTTTCGGAGAAATAATTATTTGGTAACTGCCATCATTCATTTGGTAAGGGAAAAGAGGCTCTGTTCCGACATTGAAACTCACATCACTAATCGAAGAAGGAACATAAGTAAAGTCTCTCCTTCCATTAATTTTGCATTTTATGGAAGGAGACAACGAAAGTAAGGAATAAGCATGTTCAAATACTATATCCAATTTCTTTAACGGTCTACCACTCGTGTCACTCCATACCAACAAATCGGAAGCACGGTAGGCATCCTTGCTGCGTTGGTCACCCTGCGGTAAGAATTTACCTTTTAGATCATCTATGTTAATCACGTTATCCGCTTCCTTACTATACGGAAAGTAGGCAAGGTAAACGGTGGCTTTATTGTCGTAGTAAATGGTTGTTTTTCCTTCATCGTTATTGCTGTCGAAGCTCCAAATGTTACCATCATATCGATAAGGTATGTTGTCGGATAGTACATTATTATCTGCATCCAGCACAATGATGCCGATACGATCACCATTTTCGAAAGTACCCGTACTTCCGCTATCCGTAGCACGAATACTGGAAACATCGTTGATAGCAAAGTCACCAACACGAACGTTCAGTTGCAATACTTCACCGTCTTGCTGCACCATACCCAAATCTATTTTTTCATCACCATTGCAAGCCATGAAGGATAATAACGAGAGCAACAACAAATACTTCAAATTCTTTTTCATACTCATTTTTCTATATATTATTAAAAAGTCAAGATGACACGGATAGAATTCTTATCCGATACGCTCTTTGCATGGTCATTATAAAGAGCATTTCCTACTAATATGAAATTCCTCTCGATACTAAAAAGCTAGAACTGTTTTTAAGACGTTTACCATTATTCATAGCCACTAATGGTTTAACATTTTTCAACACTATATACAAGTAAAAGCCCAAAGACTTATATTTTAATTACTTGTCAATAGAAATCTTTGGATAATATTTATAAAAGGAACAGATTATTATAAGGTGTATTTCCTCAGAAATCCGGCGTTATAAAATCATCAAACTCATGACCAATGATAATGATGATATTAATCTTATAGATTATTTGGAGATTACTTATTCAAAATATACCCCCTAAGCAAGGATATTATTATAGTTAGTTTTTAGGGTTAAAACTGCTGGGGTTTCAAACAAAATACTGATTTTCAATAGTCATCATAATGGCTTCTGACTAATTTTGCCTTTTCGAATAAATATAGTATTTTTGTTCCTCAGATTTAAAAATGAAGAATTCATGGCAGATAATTATATAGAAAGACAACAAGAGCAATACGAGGCCAGAAAAGCAGCTTGGAAACAGGCACAGAAATATG
>USSR01000962.1 GCA_900557355.1 uncultured Bacteroides sp. | reverse complement strand
TTCTCGGTATTGGCTATAGGAGCCGCTGCACAAAGCAAAACCGTTTCGGGTACTGTAATTGATCAAACCGGTGAACCGGTTATTGGTGCCAATGTTCTGGTTAAAGGCACTACTAATGGTGTGATTACTGACTTGGATGGTCGATTTACTCTTTCCAATGTACCTAACAATGGTACGATTTCTATTTCTTTTATAGGTTATAAAGACCAAGAAATTTCTGTTGCAGGAAAAACAAATTTCCAGGTGACATTGCAGGAAGATAATGCAATGTTGGATGAAGTAGTGGTAGTAGGTTACGGCGTTCAGAAGAAGAGTGACGTGACGGGTGCTATGGCTCGTGTTGGAGCTGAAGAGTTAAATACGAGGCCTGTAAACAATGCTTTTGAGGCTTTGCAAGGTAAGGCAGCAGGTGTAGATATTACCTCTAGTGAACGTCCGGGTACCATTGGTTCAGTTCGTATTCGTGGTAATCGCTCCATTAGCGCATCATCATCTCCTCTGTATGTAGTAGATGGTGTTCCTTTGAGCGCAGGAGGGATTGAAACAATCAATCCACGTGACATCGAATCTATTGACATTTTAAAAGATGCCTCTTCTACCGCTATTTACGGTTCTCGTGGTGCAAATGGTGTCGTATTGGTAACAACCAAACGTGGTAAAGCAGGCAAACTAACTTTAAACTATTCAGGTTCTGTCACATCAGAAACCCTAAAAGACAAATCACCGGCTATGAGCGCAAGCGATTATATTACTTGGCGTCGTTGGGCTTATTATAACTCAGATCCGACAAACAATCCTCGCGGTGATCAACCCAACTATGATAAAGATCAAATTTATTTCGCAGCATCTGGTGACCCTGCAGCCCTGGCAAATGTAAATAAAGGTTGGAACAATGGTATTTGGGATGGAAGTAAAGTAATTGATACTGATTGGGCAGATATTGTGACTCAAACAGGTATCACACATGAACATACCATTAGCGGTAGTGGTGGTAACGAAAATGCACAAGCTTTCTTCTCTGTCGGATATCTGAACAATCAAGGAACTCAAAAAGGACAGGAATATGAACGTTACAATTTTTCTATGTCTGTTGACCTGCAAGTAAAACCTTGGTTTAAAATGGGTGGTTCCATCAACGGCTCATGGGCTGTTCAAGACTATGGCTATTCTCGTACAGGGCAGTCTTCAAACTCTGGTCCTACCGATATATATAGTGCAGCAAAAGCTATTCCACGTTTCGGTGTTCCTTATGATGAAGCAGGTAATATCATTATGAATCCTTGCGGTTCCACAACCAATGTTTATACTGTAATTGACGAATGGAATAAGTCAACTGATAATCGCCAAACTTTCCGCGCATTAGGAAGTTTTTACGGACAATTTGATTTTGGCAAAATGTGGAAACCTTTAGAAGGATTAAGTTACAAGATTTCTTTCGGTCCTGATTTCCGCCACTATCGTCAGGGTATTTTTATCAGCAAGGATTCTGCTGTTAAAATGGGTTCAAAAAACTATGCTAAATATGCTACAGACCGTTACCTGTCATGGACACTGGATAATCAGATTAACTATAACAAGACATTCGGCAAACATAATTTAGGCGTGACTCTATTGCAGTCTGCTTCCAAGTATAATAAAGAAAGTGCCTCTGAAAGTGCTAATGCCATTCCTAATGAGAATTTTGAATGGTATAATATGGGCAGTGTAGATATTACAGATGCCGCAACTTATGGTGCAGGTATGGGGACGGGGTTATCTGAGAATCAGCTGGTATCTTACATGGCACGTGTAAACTACTCATACGATGACCGTTATTTATTGACTGTATCCGGACGTTATGACGGTTCTTCTGTATTAGCAGATGGACATAAATGGAGTTTCTTCCCTTCTGCTGCCTTGGGGTGGCGCATTGACCAAGAAGACTTTATGAAAGATATCTCTTGGATCAACCAACTAAAACTCCGCTTTGGTTTGGGAACAACAGGTAATTCTGCTGTAGGTGCATACTCTACATTAGGTAATATTCAGTCATTCTATGTACCTTTTGGTTCTACTCTGACTCCTGCTTATGCTACTAATGAGCCTTATTATACTTCTTCTCAAGTTAAAATGGCAAATAAAAATTTAGGTTGGGAAAAAACTACTCAATATAACTATGGTATTGATTTCAGCTTCCTTAATGGACGTATTGGCGGGTTCATTGATGTCA
>USSR01000961.1 GCA_900557355.1 uncultured Bacteroides sp. | reverse complement strand
GTCTTCCGCATCTTCAATCATTGCCAATGCCACGCGGTCTTTCACACTTCCGGCAGGGTTAAATGACTCCAGTTTCACGATCAGACGGGCTTTTAAACCTTTCGCTTTATTGTAATTGCTCAGCTCCAGCAAGGGAGTGTTGCCCACAAGATCAGTGAGCTGTTTTGCTATCTTTTTCATAACTTATTGGGTTTTAATTTATACTCTTCTTTATAAAGTACAAAGATAGCGAGATAACGGTTCACAAGAAATACCATATTTGTGGGATTTTCATACTATAAATGAGGGATTTTCGCTGAGAATAGTTACCTTTGTGCCCACCTTATTATAAAAGGATATCCCAATGAGTCCATTGAACTTTACTCACATTTTGACACAGGCAGTCGATGAACTATCGGAAAGTTCGTCTTACAGAGGACTGTTTCATCAGCACACGGACGGTAATCCATTGCCTTCGGCCAAAGCGTTGCATGACATCGTAGAGCTGTCGCGTGCCATACTTTTCCCCGGTTATTTCGGTAATTCCACAGTCAACAGTCGTACCGTAAAGTACCACATCGGAGTGAATGTTGAACGT
Source organism: uncultured Bacteroides sp. (assembly GCA_900557355.1). Taxonomy (GTDB): domain Bacteria; phylum Bacteroidota; class Bacteroidia; order Bacteroidales; family Bacteroidaceae; genus Bacteroides. Next base: position 1,658 of record USSR01000961.1, on the reverse strand, counting down.
TTGTTCGACTTACTGACCGAGCAAGTGCTTGCAGGTCTTTGCTTTACCGGCGACGGCGAATGCAGTTGCTGCACCGAACTCCAACGTGAAGAAGCTGCGTTGATTGCCGCCAAGTTCATCAGCCACCTGCCGGAAATGCGCCGTGTACTGGCTACGGATGTAGCGGCTGCTTACAATGGAGACCCTGCCGCACATAGTTTCGGAGAAGTAATCAGTTGCTACCCAGCCATACGCGCCATCAGCAATTACCGTATTGCGCACGAACTGCTGAGGCTTGGTGTTCCTCTCATTCCCCGCATTATCACCGAAATGGCCCATAGCGAGACGGGAATAGATATCCACCCGGGTGCCGTCATCGGCAGCCACTTCACCATAGACCACGGAACAGGTGTGGTAATTGGTGAAACATGCATTATCGGCAATAATGTGAAACTGTATCAGGGAGTGACGCTGGGTGCCAAGAGTTTCCCACTGGATGCTGACGGCAAGCCGATCAAAGGTATTCCACGCCATCCGATATTGGAAGACAATGTTATCGTCTATTCCAATGCCACCATCCTGGGACGCATCACCATCGGACAGGGTGCCACAGTAGGCGGTAATATCTGGGTAACGGAAAATGTGCCGCCAGGAGCGAGAATTGTACAGACTAAAGCAAAAAAATAACCGCCGCGCAGGTCAAAGCAACCCGTTCGCAGGACACAAGTGTTCCGGCAGAACGACACAAGTATTTCAGAAAAGCCACACAAGTGTTGCATACGGAAAGTACAAGTGTTTCAGAAGAGAGAGAAATTGAATATATAATTATAAAGAAAAACAACAAGATAGAAGAAGTTGCAACAACTTCAGCCATCAAATTGTAAATCGTAAAATCAAAAACAAATAAATGGAATCCTTTCAAATGATTGCCAAAACCTTCCAAGGACTGGAAGAAGTACTGGCACAAGAACTGACTGCATTAGGAGCAAACGACATAGAAATAGGCCGACGCATGGTGTCTTTCAGTGGAGACAAGGAAATGATGTACAAAGCAAACTTCTGCCTGCGTACAGCAATACGTATTCTAAAACCAATCAAAAGCTTCACTGCCAAGAACGCCGATGAAGTGTATGACCAAATCAAAGCTATCTGCTGGGAAGAGATCCTGAATGTAGAAAAAACCTTTGCCGTAGATGCCGTTGTATTCAGCGAAGAGTTCCGCCATTCCAAGTTCGTTTCTTACAAAGTAAAAGATGCCATTGTGGACTATTTCCGTGATAAGTTTAACAAACGCCCGTCCGTACGCATCAACAAACCGGATGTATTGCTGAATATACACATTGCACAGACCACTTGTACGCTCTCTCTCGACTCATCGGGCGAGTCACTGCACCGCCGCGGGTATCGCCAGGAAGCGGTAGAAGCTCCGCTAAACGAGGTACTGGCTGCCGGAATGATATTGATGACAGGATGGAAAGGGGAATGTGACTTAATAGACCCGATGTGTGGTTCGGGTACAATTCCCATTGAAGCGGCACTGATTGCACGCAACATTGCTCCGGGAGTGTTCCGCAAGGAATTCGCTTTTGAGAAGTGGAATGACTTCGATCAGGATTTGTTCGACATGATTTACAATGACGATAGTCAAGAACGCGAATTTACGCATAAGATATATGGAA
>USSR01000960.1 GCA_900557355.1 uncultured Bacteroides sp. | reverse complement strand
GTTCGAAAGTACCAGTCAACCGGTTATTGAGAAAAACAAAGTCCACTCCCAAGTTATAACTATGAATACGTTCCCAAGTACGGTCTGTAGTCACTATCTTTCCGTTCGTATCAATAGTGGAAACTTTTCCGCTACCAATATATGCTCCGTTGGAAGAAGCAAAATTATATAGCTGTGTTCCATCATAACGGTCTACTCCACTTTGATTACCTAGCACACCGTATGAAAGTCTCAATTTCAGATTGTTAACTACGGAAGACAATGAGTGCATGAAGCTCTCTTCGCTCAAGCGCCAGCCACCGGATACTCCCCAAAAGAATTGCCAACGATTTTCAGGACGGAATTTTGAAGAACCATCATAACGAAGATTACCTTCCAACAAATAACGTTGTTTATAATCGTAATTCAAACGTCCGAAATAAGACATCATAGCTTCATGCCATTTCGCCGGTTTGCTATCCCCGTCTTTAATCAAAACTTCTCCAGCACCATTAGGAATTTCCAAAGATGGATTTATGTCTTTTACTGATACAAAAGTATATTTATATTGTGTATAGTTATACTGTGCGCCAGCCATAGCACTCAAGTTATGCACCTCTGCCAATGTCTTATGCCAGTTTAAATAACCGGATGCCATATAATAATCAGTCCTTGAGAAAGAATCAGAATATTTACTATTTTCCTGTGTAGGTTCTGTTGCCAACAATGTTGTACCAGCGTAATTATACCAATCTATTGATTTTTCCACTTTCTCACGTGTTGCTGTAGACGTGTTATATCCCACATTCACAACCATATCAAGATCTGAATATATTTTCCAATTCAATGACTCACTAATATTAATGGCCGAAACCTTCAGTTTGTTATCGCCACCTTCTTCAGCCCACCAATTCAATGCACGCCAAGTACCCCAGCCATACGGGCGTCCATCTATTGTCGAAGCAGGTAAACCCGGTTGAGGGGAAGACTGGGAAAGGACCTTGCCAATCATACTGGGAGACACCTGATCTTGACGATTATAGCCAATACTGGATGTCAACATTACATTATCCGATAATTTGAACTGATTATTCAAACGCATATTGTAACGTTGGTTATTATTATTTCCCCATTTCAAAGTACTGTTGTCATACATATATCCCAATGATAAACGAAATAAATTCCTCTCGGTACCTCCGGAGACACTTAGATCGTGCTGGGTAGACCATGAGTTTCCCCACAATATATCCTGCCAATCATTATCCATAAATACAAAATCTTCAACGTCTTTAAAACCTTCCGGAATAGGATGAGTACTATGATTTAAGTCAATATATTGATTTTTATAAAGCTTGGCCAGTTTTGCATAACGAATCCAGTTAGAATCTGAATAACCATCATTAGTCTGTGCAGTGATTACAGCATCTGCCCATTGATTTAAGGACATCAGTTCCGGTTGTAATCCAACAACTTTTCCTGTAAAGGAACCATTATACTGAACAACGGTTTTTCCGGCTTTTGCCTTTTTAGTTGTAATCAGAACGACACCACCGGCCGCTTTCGAACCATATATTGCAGCAGAAGCATCTTTCAAGAAATTTATAGATTCAATATCATCCGGATTCAGATTGCGCATACCATTAATACCATCACTGTATTCCACTCCATCCACAATTATAAGTGGATCTGTAGAATTAGAAGAAGATGCACCACGGAGTTTCATACCCCAGCTTTCATCTCCTGGTGCTCCAGAATTACGCGTGATAATAACTCCCGGAACTGTTCCTTGCATAGCTTGCAAAGGACTTGACATTGTTCCCTTATTTTCCAATTGTTTAGCTCCTACAACAGTCACCGCACCAGTCAAAGACTCCTTCTTTTGAGTACCATAACCAACTACAACAACTTCATCCAACACTTCTGTGTCTTCTTTCATCACGATTCTCTTCAAATTCGGATCAGAGGCAGGAAGTTCTAGTGATTTAAAGCCTATATATGAAATCACAATAATAGCGTTTGGTGCACTTACATTCAAAGAGAAATTTCCATCAATATCAGAAATTACCCCATTTGTAGTTCCTTTTTCAAGTATACTTGCACCAATAATCGGCTCTCCCATTGCATCAACAATTTGTCCTTTTACTTGTTTATGAGATTGTAGTACAACTTGATTCTCATCCGCATTATCAAAAGCCCAGATCTGTGTAGCAGGACATAGTCCCAGCATTAATCCTAACGCAAACACGACTGTCTTGTTAGTA
>USSR01000959.1 GCA_900557355.1 uncultured Bacteroides sp. | reverse complement strand
AACAAAAGTTAGTTTTCTATTCTCTCAGGAGAATTAAGGTCTCCCACCTGTGAAAAAGTGTTGCAAATATATATGCAAAGTACAAAAAAGGGAATGTAGGATTGTGTCAAAGCATGGAAAATTCAGTCTTTTCAACTGAAAAATAGTATCAACGACTGTGAATAAAATCAAAATGATTAGTCCTCGTAGCATTTTGATTATTCCGGGCATTTTATTATCGGAATTGTTACTCTAATATTGTAGCGAGAAACATATAAATCCAAAAACGAATATGGCCAATCTTTCAATAGTCATTGTACCTACAAAAAAGTTATCCAATGGAAGACATCGAATAAGAATTGCAGTAGCGCACCGTTCGCAAACCAGATATATTTCTACTCAATTCATATTGGATTCTGCAAACCAACTGAAAAATGGTAAAGTAGTCAGGCACGAAAATGCAGCAAATATTAACACTTGCCTGCGCAAGATAATCTATGAATACGAAGAAATCTTATCATCCATTCATTATTTACAAACACTGTCGTGTACGGAGTTGATACATACCATTACCCGTGAACAACAAAAAAAAAGAGTTACTTTTCGTGTGGTAACTGATGAATACCTCTCTTCTATGAAAAATGAAGAGCAAAAGAAGTCCTATAAGTTGTACAGGATAGCCTGTGAAAAATTTCAGAAGTATATGAAAGGAGATTTCCCTCTGATACAACTTACGCCACTGCATATACAAGGTTTTGCCAATACAATGAAAGAAGAAGGGTTGTCCGCAACCTCTGTCAGAATTTACCTTACCTTAATAAGAGTCATACTGAACTATGCCAGGAAAATGAACTACGTAAATTATCCGGTCCATCCTTTTGTGCTATTCAAAATGCCAGTCAGTAACGTCAGGGAATTAGACTTAACCATAGATGAAATGAAAAGAATCAGGGATGTAAAATTGTGCAAACCGACCCTGAAAATGGTACGGGATCTATTCATGCTTACTTATTATTTAGGTGGCATTAACTTGAGAGACTTGATGGAATACGATTTTAAAGACCGGAACTGCATGCGGTATGTGCGTCATAAAACCCGGAACAGCAAGAAGAGTGAGAACGAAATAGCCTTTACCATTCAACCGGAAGCACAAGATATCATCAATAAGTACATATCAGAAAGCGGAAAATTAGTCTTTGGCAAATACTCGTCTTATGAGAAAGTATATAGTTTAGTGTTCAGACATATATATAAGGTGGCAAAGTTAGCCGGAGTTACTAGAAAAGTATCCTATTACTCCGCCAGAAAAACATTTGCCCAACATGGATATGAATTAGGAATTGAAATAGAAAAAATAGAATATTGCATAGGGCATAGCATGAAAAACAACCGTCCCATATTCAATTATATCAGAATCATGCAGGAGCATGCTGATAAAGTGTTCAGAGCAATTCTCGACCGATTAATTCAATAAATGCAAGTTCTTTAATAATGCTTTAATATTCAACGCATTACATTTACCAATTGTTTTTCTCATAATGTAAAAGCATTTACCACAGGATGTAACGGTCTTTACCGCTTATTGTAACGGTCTTTACCACGGCATGTAACGAGTTTTACCACGGCATGTAAATGGAGTTACCGTGTGGCGTTAAAAGAGTTATTGTGTGGTGTTCTGTAAAGTATGCGATCAGTTGGCGGAATGACTTTCACTTTGTGTCCGAAAGAGATCAAGGCTGGAGTTGGGCAGTATCCGGTCCGTATCAACTCCGTAACAGATTCGGTTAGAAGTACCTCTATGTGGAGATGGTACGGAGCAAATAAGGGTTTGCCCCCTTTTTGATATACCTCTGACAGGATATTGACAGCTTCCAAATTCCGCCAACGAATTAAACAGACTCAAATCTACTGCAAAAAAGGATATTTATGTGCAATCTGGCGAGGCTTACAGAAACCATCCATAAGAACTGAGGATGAGTATGTTATGGATAAAGTGCCTCTTCATTCTCCACATATACACCTGAAAATCAAAGAAAAATCTTCATCGGTGTAGGATGTAGGAAAGATTGATGAAAACATTGTTTGAATGAAAAACTTGGGAGCACAACATTTTAATAATCAACTCAGGGAGAAACTCAAATGATAAGCGTAAAACTTTGCTCTGAATTATTGTATTGAAACTCTTGATGTACCTCTATATCAGAGCCTCAGCTATTCTATTTGGATATTATCAAGTTAACTTTTGTTTAACTTAATAATTAAAGTAAA
>USSR01000958.1 GCA_900557355.1 uncultured Bacteroides sp. | reverse complement strand
TGCGACAAAGCACCGGATACGTCCGCGTTGTGGTCTGCTTTCATTTAAGTATCTTTGAACCATTGGAAACAGTAGATTCCATATTAATCACTGGTATCCAATACATTATCTATAGTTTTAGAATTGCAAAAACAAAACTGTTTTCAATTAAAAATCCCGCATTTAAGCGGGATTTTCTTTTTCTAAAAAAGTTCTAATTGTTGACCAGGGGCATTTATATCCAAAGACTTTTTCCCATAAAATAACTCTATACTCCCAAATTGCTTATCTGTAATACACATAATTCCAACCTGCCCATACTCAGGCAAGAAAGACTTAACTCTTTTTACATGGACCTCCGCATTCTCACTACTTGCACAATGACGAACATAAATAGAAAACTGAAACATAGTAAAGCCATCTTTCTGCAGATTTTTCTTAAAATCTACATATGCCTTCTTATCCTTCTTTGTTTCAGTAGGCAAATCAAATAATACAAGTACCCACATAATACGATATTCACTAAATCGGTTCATCTCACATTTCCGGATATATTATTCTACGTAGTTCACCACTAAAGCATTTATACAGAGATGCAGTAGTCTGTCCCACTGCAACCATCAAAGGACTGCGTTTGCCTGAGATAGCAACTTCTAATGTAGGAATAGTAAGTAACCGAGCTTTTAAACCTTTTGTCAATTCATCACAATTCATCCCCTCTTGCAATATCTTATAGACCAACTCATCAACATAAGGTCGATATGGCTCCATAATATCGTCAGCTAAACAATAAGCATTGTATCTATTATGATGATGTATGCCTAATGTAGGTAAAAGTCCACTGGCAACTAATCCACGCGCAACAACAGCCCTAAGAATCGCATATCCATAATTTAGCAAATTATTAGGTGAAATCCCTTCTCTGTCTCTTGTAAATCCCTTTATCTTAAACAAGTTTTTCCAATAATAGGCAGCTGCACGTGCTTCCAGATTATCAGAATCTCCACTTTTCACATCAGCAGCCCATATAGCCATACACTTTACTTCTTCACCTGCACATTTTTTCAATACAGCTGCTTGATTTTCAATCTTTATTCTTATAGTCTGTTGCCACAACTGCTTTGTCAAAGGAAGAGAAGCATCCAACTGTTGACGAAACCGTTCATTTTGTGTGGTATTTCCATATAAAGGAAGCATTAAACCAACCGGCATACTCTTGCTGTCGCAAGTTATGATAGCACAATTGTTTTCAAGTAACGCTTCTAATACTCCCGAAGTAATAGTTATCTGCTTATTATCCAGCACTACTACACCAAGATCCTCTATTGGTTTAGTTATCTCTGACTGTTGTTTGAAACCTTTAGGTAAAACGTCGCTCTTCACAACCTCCGGTAACTTGATTACTAACTGTGCATTCTTCAAAGATAAATAAACAGGATTACCAAAATAAAGCGTTTTTTTAATCATAGTATTCTGTTTTTAAGTTACTTATTCACTATCCGCTTCAAAAGGCAATTGAAGCTATTCTTCATCTAAAAAGACCTGAAGAGATGTATCTAACCTCACTTTACTCAAGTCTTTTCCTTTTCCCATCCTCTACCATCATTTAACTGAGATACAATTTGCCCCCCGGTCAAAGTCAAAATTTCATTCAGAGATTGTATATAGACACACTATCAGTTAACGCCTCTACTATATCAACAAATGAGAAACTGCTTCTCTACATTTCATACAAAACAGATTTTCATTTTCGGAAGAATTCAATATTGCTCATTAGTCGTTTTTAAATGTTATTAAACCATCTGGAGAAATATAAAAATCAATATCTTCTAGAAGATAATTTGTAGCATTAACACTCTGTCTAATTTTATCCGGAAGTTCATTAAATGATTTTATAGACTCTCCTCTTCCTAATTCACTGTCAGACTTTGCACATATATGTTTCTTAAGTATAATTCTATAAGGGCTCTCAAATCCACTAATAACATATAATCGATCTGACAATTTATCATTAGACATCTCTATTATGCTTTCAAGTTCATCATCATTTTTATAAAGGATTACTTGTTTGCCTGCTTGTAAAACTGCGACTAAATAGTATTTTTCTTTTTTCTTATCATCTTCCAATACTTCTGCTATGTTATAACCATATCTCCTATTCTCAGTTATATCAAACAGGTTTATTACTTCATACCGTACTTTTGTTTTATCTGCATTGCAATATTTACACATTGCATATAAATCACCGACTTCAGCATAATAAGATTCA
>USSR01000957.1 GCA_900557355.1 uncultured Bacteroides sp. | reverse complement strand
AGAATTCTACCCTGTCAAACAATCTTTCCTTATACCTATCACATACTCTCCAATCGTTGAAATACCCTCTCTTGTATTGCAAAGAAACAGCATCGTTCCGATTGTCTATACCTAAAGCTTTTACCTCATGCCGGCGGAAACGTTGTTGGATTTCCCAACGTGCCATATCCGCATAAACTACCATCGCGTCCTGCGGAGCAACAACAGCAGCTCCCGTACCTATGATTACAATGGTTTCTTTCGCTTCACTGATTTGCTTCCGTGCAGCAGCCACCTTATCCGCATCCAAATAATCTTCCAGCTTCAAATTGGTAACATAGCCGAATAACACATCTTCAGTCATGAAGCGTTCTGTCAACGTTTGAATTTCTTTTTCCGGTTTCATCAAATCACGTACATTCATCACTCTTCCGGAGAATTCTTTTGAAAAAGCATCCAGCACTTCTTCTTCATATACTCCTGTATATAAATCCACAGCCAGCACTTTTCTTGCATCCATTTTCTTTTTTAACATAGAAATGATACTATCCCAACCCTGAACAAGCATCCCCGTCAGCTTCGTAGAAGGAAATTTATCATAATTAGCTTTTCTCATGTTTATAGCGTTTTTAAATTCTATATGTTCATACATACTTTCAATTGTGCAAATATATAGATTTTATTTTTATTCCAAACAAAACTTGGATTATTTTTTGATAAATCTTATATTTGCTGAAAATAAACCAATCCGGATAGATATGAAAATAGACCATAATAGTGATAAACCTCTTCATATTCAAGCAGAAGAGATACTTAGAAGACTCATAGAATCTGAAGAGTACAAAAACGGGAAGCTATTTCCCAATGAAGTCGAATTGTCTGAACAATTACACATTTCAAGGAACACATTAAGACAAGCTATCAACAAACTCGTATTTGAGGGACTTCTAGTACGAAAGAAAGGATACGGAACGAAGGTGGTAAAGAAAGGTATCGTAGGCGGAGTAAAGAACTGGCTTAGTTTCTCGCAGGAAATGAAGATGTTAGGTATCGAAATTCGTAATTTCGAACTACATATCAGTTTGAAACGTCCGACTGAAGAAATCGGCACATTCTTTAATTTAGGTTCTAACCCTGATGCCCGCTGCGTAGTAATGGAGCGCGTCAGAGGAAAAAAGGAATACCCGTTTGTCTACTTTATCTCTTATTTCAATCCGAACATTCCATTGACTGGAGAAGAAGACTACACACGCCCATTATATGAAATGCTGGAAACTCAATATAACATAGTGGTAAAAACCAGCAAGGAGGAGATTTCAGCGAGACTTGCAGGGGAATTTATCGCAGAAAAACTGGAAATAAAATCCAGCGATCCTATATTAATAAGGAAAAGATTTGTTTATGATGTGAACGGAGTGCCGATTGAATACAACATCGGATACTACCGGGCAGACAGTTTTACTTATACAATAGAGGCGGAAAGATAAAGAGTATGTTCATACATACACGATATAAAAAGACTATTTTAAAGGCCGAAATTCTTATCTTCCTTTAAAATAGTCTTTTTACATTCCATTTCTTTGCATTATGCTTTATCCATCATTTATCATCTCTTCTCAAACCGACCAACAGAGTGTCCGGCAAGAATCCGGTCCAAACTTTCATCCACAACACCTATCATCTGAAGCTTGGACAATAAATGATAATAGGAGATTTTTCCTACTCCTTCTATTCTCAACAGGCTTTTCCACCCTCTTCCCGATACGATTTCCAATAAGTCCTTTACCGTTCGAACATCTTGATTATACAAGACATTAGCCAACCGCGTATCAGCTACTTTACAAACGGGTAATTGAAGTATCCACTCCTCCTGCTCAATATTTATATTCTTATTATTATCTGCCAAAGATAAAAAACGGGCATTGATAGCACGTTTTCGATAAGTAGCCAATATATCTTTCTTCAGTTTTAATCCTTTAAGTATAGAGTTATAAATTTGCAATGTCTTTTCATAGGTAATTCGATGCCTACCAGCCACTTTCTCTACTGATTCTCCTATAGAAATAGAATAGAAAACATTGCGGGCAACAGGGTGAAGAATCAATGCTGCCAGTTCACGAATGATTATTTGATATAGAGGTTTACAAGTCTTCTGTGTTCTCAATACATATAGCAGATCATCGTATTTGGAAATGATAAAGTCACGTTCCAATTTCTTTTCTTCTACGATTTTGGAAAGGTAACCTGCTTCTAAACCAAGTCTTTTGTGAGCTTCCT
>USSR01000956.1 GCA_900557355.1 uncultured Bacteroides sp. | reverse complement strand
TTAGTCTTTTTATATATGGCATCTCTGCTACATTCCATAATATATCTGAAATGGCTGGTAGGTATGTCTGTCAGATATAGACAGCAAAGGTGTATTTCATCTTGCGACAGGGGATATTTTGTAGCAAGACGGATAGTTATGTTATTCCAGCGTATATCAGTTTCTGCAATTAGCTGCCTCCAATCTTCTTCATCGAAATACTCGCTCGATTTATCTGTTTTCTTATATGATTGGATGATTCGTTTCATTTTTACATATACTTCAGAGTGTTCATAGGATTCTTTAAGTAATGCTTGACGTTCTGTTTTTAAAGTGTATAGTTCTTCTTCTAGGATTTGTTTTTCTGTTTGGCTGTAGTTATGTAGGGCGATCTCTTTTTGTAGAAAGTTGATTTGCTCATTTTTCTGTTGAAGCAGTTCTTCTGTCTGCTTGTTTATTTCTATTTCTTTTCGTTTGAAGTTGATTACTTCTTTTTTGTGTCTTTTCCATAATGCGAGAAATAGTGTCAAGAAAATCACTATTCCTATGGCTATATAATAATAAACTTGATCTAAGTTTGCTTTGAATTCTGATTGTTTGCGCTGTATTAGTATATTTTTCTCAGCTGTAACGATTTCAGCACTCTGTTGCTTTTGTTGGGCGCTATCCAGATAAGAAGAGTATTTTCTTTCCATCTCAAGTGCCTTTTCCAATAATCCCTGCTTTTTGGCAATATCAGCTAAACGCATATAGGCACCTGCTTTGGTATAGTGGTCTTCGCTATGAAGGCTTTTATTTAAGTAAATTGAGGCGGAATCGTATTGAGATATTTTGTAATAAGCGTCACCCAAAACCAGATAGGCCCTGTCCAGTGCATTTGAATTATCTTGATTGTTGATATTGAGTTTTGCGAATTCAACAGCTTTTTCCCCCATGTTCATACGTCCGTATAATAGACTTAATGAATAAGCTGTTTTGGCTATCATACTTCTTTGATTCATGTTACATGAAATATTGAAAGCATGGAGTATTTTTTCTTCTGCTTTTTGATAGCATTCTCTTCCTTTTCTTATGTTTATCATCCCTCGTTGGGATAGTGCATCAGCCCAAAGGATAGAGTCTTTCTCCAATATTGCTAATTTTTCTGTTATTTGATAGATTGAATCGGCTTGTTCATTTAATCTTTGTAAATAGTATAAATAGGCTATATTGTTGTATATATGCCCTGTTAAACTATTGTCAAAGATTCTTTTTGAATAGGTTATGGCTTTAAAGAATTCTTTTAGAGCTTCTGGATGATCGTCTTTGTTTCTCCAAATGCATCCTAAATAATAATGTGCCCTTGCCTGCATGGCTGTATTTTTAGTGGAATCATAATATTGCACTGCAATACGTATTAGAGAATCCTCAGTTTGATGGATGAAATTCTTGTCTTTGACTTGTGTCAATAATAGTGCATAATATGCGCGGTCGGCTGCTAAGTGTAATCCCTTTGGTTGAATACCCTGTAAGAAATGTAAGGCGCTGTCAGGGAACTTTTGTATGAGAGAATCGGCTTGTACAAGTTGGATGTTCGGGCTGGAACGAGTACAAGCCTCTAATATACAAGATGCAAGTAATAACATAGCTAAGATAGTGGTTTTCATTGATTTATCATTTGTTGTTGCAGCCTGCAAAAGTACCCGTTTCTGGTGATAAAACAATGTAATGTAGGTGTGGAAAATAAACAACCCCTATTCCTGAAAATAAATCAGAAATAGGGGCTTATTAATTTTAGGTGTATTTTTTATCAGGTATGTAGTTCCAATACAAAACGGCACCCCTTGGTATAACTGCTGTCCAGCGTCAGGCTACCATTCATTTTAGTAGCAATTAGAGAACAGATAGGTAGTCCCAAACCGTCACCTTCTGTAAGGTCTTTCACTTTGGTGAAAGGCTTGAATAGGTCTGCTTGTTCTTCTTCGGCAATGCCGGTTCCTGTGTCGCTTATGATGAACTGATGAGTGTGTGCTCCACGTTTTTTGAAGTCCAACCAGATTTTACCACCTTCGGGAGTAAACTCGGCGGCATTGTTCAGCAAGTGGAGAAGAATGCGTTCAAGTTGTTCCGGATTCGTTTTTACACTGAGCTTCGGTGCATTGACGGCAGTAGTTATGTCTGGTTTCAAGCCGCTTTTAATCTTATCCATAACACTTTCGCAGAAAGTATTGATGCTGATTTCACGCATTTCGTAAGCCTCTGATAAGGTACTTTCCAAGTCAGACAGCTCTTGAATGTGTTCTGCCC
>USSR01000955.1 GCA_900557355.1 uncultured Bacteroides sp. | reverse complement strand
TTTTTGTTTTTATTTTCTGTGGCCTTCATCTTATAGCAGAATGTCAATCATTAGGCTCTGTCTCTCTAGCAAAGCGGGTGCAAAAGTAGACAACTTATCTATAACATCCAAATATATCTGACTATTTTTTCTAATTATTTTTAGATATCCGCCCTAACTTACTGAATCATAACGATGTTGTAGAACATATTTTTCTTCATATATGTTACATCTATATGAAAACAGGCCGGAATGGTACATTATTATATTACATACGCGCGTGTAGAGCAAATAACAAAAAGATATTCGCAAAGAGAGGGTAAAAAGAGAAGTACTCTTAAAGAAACAAACTAAAAAATAGATTTCTACAGGACAAGAACACATAAAAAAGTGAGAATAGCTATCTGTTATCACTCTACTTTAGTTTATAATTCGCTCCTACTAATCAATAAATAAATTACTATCCTAATTTCAGCATACAGGTATCTTTCTTTATAAGATATGCCACTTCATAGGCTTTCTTCTTATGTTCAATATCCATTTGCTTAGTAGTTGGCAAGGGCTCACTGCAGTGAACAAATAAGCTATCAGATGTAAACAAATAAGCTAACGATAGTAAACAAATTCGTTCACTGCAGTGAGCCGTTAAAAGACATTAGGGCTTATCAGAAGAATCACGAGGGATAAACATCTATTATATAAGGCATTGACGTCTATTGTATAGGAGAGTATAAGATAAAAGCGAATAGACAAGACACTTATTATAAACTGTTTAAGATAGAATCAGGACAAGACAGGGTGAGGGTAAAAAGTTACCCTCACCCTACTACCGCACTTACCCTCACACGTTGTAACCACGATGAATAAAGGAATTGAGCGAAGGTGTGAGGATGTGAGGGTAAAAGTGATACAAAAATTTAGTTGAAATGAAATATTAAAAGCATCCATGTTCTATTAAAAAAGAAGGAGCTGCACAGTGCAATGCATTCTTTCTGTTAAAACCTCCGGGATACTCAAACAAAAAGAACCTCCGTCTGTTACATTAGCGATTTAAACATAGTAACCTAAACTTTAAAATTATGGCTAGAGAAAGTGTAAAAATCCTACAAGGTAAATTAGATGTAGAAAGTTTAATTTCACAATTGAACGCAGCATTGGCTGAAGAGTGGTTGGCATATTACCAATATTGGGTAGGTGCATTAGTAGTGGAAGGCGCCATGCGTGCCGACGTACAAGGTGAGTTCGAGGAACATGCCGAAGAAGAACGTAGACATGCACAGCTGCTTGCCGACCGTATCATCGAGCTGGAAGGGGTTCCGGTACTTGATCCGAAACAATGGTTCGAACTGGCAAGATGCAAATATGATGCTCCGCAAGGCTTCGATTCAGTCAGTTTGCTGAAGGATAATGTTGCTTCCGAACGCTGTGCCATTCTCCGTTATCAGGAAATTGCCGACTTTACTAACGGGAAAGATTTCACCACTTGTGATATCGCCAAACATATTCTTGCCGAAGAGGAAGAACATGAACAAGATTTACAAGATTATCTGACTGACATTGCCAGAATGAAGAAATCATTTCTCGAAAAGTAAATTCTAATTTAATAATGATTAGGTGAGAGAGGGTGCATCCGAAATACAGGATATGCCCTCTTTTATGTAATAGTACGATAAAAACCAAACTATTTTCAAACAAATCAAGAAGAAATCTTTCTTTTTTCGTATTTTTGTCCCAATATGCATGTTTAATCCAAGTAGATAACAACATCAACGAAAAGGAATGAAAGTAATTGATTTAATAAATAACAGTAAAGGTACAGCTTTTTCTTTCGAAATTCTCCCTCCTTTGAAGGGAACCGGAATCGAAAAGCTCTATCAGACAATCGACACTCTTCGAGAATTTGATCCGAAATATATCAATATCACCACGCATCGCAGCGAATATGTCTACAAAGATCTCGGCAACGGGCTCTTTCAGAGAAACCGCCTGAGAAGGCGTCCGGGAACAGTCGCTGTGGCGGCAGCCATTCAGAATAAATATAATATTACTGTGGTTCCTCATATCCTGTGCAGTGGTTTCACGCGTGAGGAGACCGAATATGTATTGCTGGATTTGCAATTTCTGAATATAACAGATTTGCTGGTACTCCGTGGAGACAAGGCTAAACATGAATCGGTATTTACTCCCGAAGGAGACGGATATCATCATGCGATTGAATTGCAGGAGCAGATTAATAATTTCAATAAGGGAATCTTCGTTGACGGTTCGGAGATGAAAGTCACCGCCTG
>USSR01000954.1 GCA_900557355.1 uncultured Bacteroides sp. | reverse complement strand
AGAAATCTACAAAAGACTATTTGATATATATTGTCACTCTGACGGCGTGTATATCTATGTTTTATGCTTTTCTTTCCATTTCCAGCAATTTATATGATCCGAATATAGGAGCAGAATTTAATTTAGATATATTAGGTGATGGAATAAAATATGCGATTCTATTGATTACCGTATTGCTGATGTTCCTTATGCAGTATGTAAACCACTTTATGATACAACGGCGAAAAAGAGAATTTGCAATTCAGAGTATTATTGGAATGGAGCAATCAACGATAGCTCGACTTTTCTTTGTAGAATCACTAATAATGGGAATTTTTTCGCTTATTGTGGGGATAGGATTAGGTGGTGTGTTTTCTCAATTCATTACTGCTATGCTGCTTCAAATGTATCATAAACCATTTGAATTTTCATTTATGCTTTTTCCAGATACAATCATTTTGACGATTCTATTTTTCTGCATATGTTTTGCGACAGTTGGTTTATCTCAAGTTCGCACGATACGAAAAATAAAGATAATTGATATGCTAAATGCAGATCGAAAAAATGATATATTGGGAACCCCCCACAAATGGATATACAAACTCTTTCCAGTAAATTTTGTCCTTTATCTGCTGATTACCTTTTATAATATTAGAACCCTGTCTTACTACTTGAACTGGTAATCAAAATATGGTCTGCAATCAGCATTATTGTACCAATTCTGATGTTGATTACGCATATAAGGGAAAGATTCAGAAGAAAAGAACAAAACACAGTAAAGCAGCTCTTTTTGATTGAATGTATTGGCCTGTTGGAACTGATTATTCTTTCTCTATTGCCAGTTTTCAAAGTGTACCTTGCAATGCCGATGGATAAAGGTGCTTTTAATGTTTATATGGGATTTCTGTTTTGGTGTGTTGTATTTGGAGTGAGTGTATTTTTCGTTTTGTTTAGTAATTACTTGTTGGTTATCAAAGAACGCCAGAAGTATAAAGAAGAAAATCTGTTCTTTTTTGGACAACTGTTATCTAAATTAAAATCGAAAACACTTTCAATGACTTTGATTTGCCTCACACTTACATTGTCCATGGCATTATTTTTTGTAACACCACTCCTTGTTGGATGGGCACAAGGTTTTTTGGAAAAAAGAGTTCCTTTTGATATACAGATTTCTTCGGACTACATTGGTATGCAGTCTGGTTATATCGGCATACAGTCCGAAAAAGAACTACCTGTAACGGATTATAGTTTTCTTGACTCTTTCATTGAAAAGAATATTTCTGTTCGTGATGATTGCTCTTTTAAGACATACTTTGTAAACAAAACTGACTTTTATAACCAACTGGAGAATAGCAGGAAAAATGCCTCACCCATCACAGCGATTTCTTTGTCCGACTATAACCATCTATTAAAGATGGCAGGTTATGATGAAATTTCTTTACGGGATCATGAATTTACAACCCAGTGGCTTTCCATAACGCCCCAAGATTCAATTTCGGCGTATCTTGAAGCTCACAAATCTATTAAAACTGATGGAGGCGATTTACAGCTTGCTGATATTTCTGCACATACAGTAGACTTAGGCGAAGATTTTTATAATTTTCAAAGTGTGATATATATTGTACCGGATCACATTTGCAATAAACTGACATCAGCTAATACATTCCGGTATATGATGGCAGATAAAACAATTTCTTATGATATTGCTCAAGAATTAAAATCATACTTTGAAAATTCAAGTCTTACTGATTCGCTTGTAACTTATAACATTACCATGCGGACAATCGAGGTTAATGATAATTCTGCTATTATTTTCATTATGCAAACTGGATTGACATATAGCGCAATCATCTTGTTTGTAACCTGTTTTACTATCTTGGCTTTGCAGCAATTATCAGATTCCGGGAAATACAAATATCGTTTTCGGGTTCTAAGAAATATGGGCGTTGAAGAACCCCATATACGAAAGTTGATTTTGAAACAATTAGCTGTATGGTTTGGTGTTCCGATTATACTGGCCCTTATCTTGTCTGGCGCATTTCTTGTATTTTTGTTTGTAGGATTTCATATGCAGATTGCAGTGTATATCGGAGTACAGCGATTGGTACAGCAACTTTTGATCGTGTTGGCTATTTTGGGTGTCCTTTTAATTAGTTACTTTATTAGTACATGGGTCTTGTTTAATAAGTCTGCATCTGCCTAACTTTTTGCGTTTTACAGTGACCTTATCAACAAAAGAAAATGCAATAGTATTACCCTCCGTTCTGATTTTGGAGGTACATCTATGAATTGAAAA
>USSR01000953.1 GCA_900557355.1 uncultured Bacteroides sp. | reverse complement strand
TAGGATAACATAGCCCGCACCATCACAGCCGCAGGCGGTTGGACTCCACCTGCACTTGTTGCCCTTTGTGAAGTGGAAAATGACAGTGTATTACGCGACCTGACTCGGCGCTCGGTTCTTCGGGAAGCCGGATACCGCTATGTGACGACCAACTCACCCGACCAGCGAGGTATTGATGTGGCATTGCTTTACCAACGGGACCGTTTCAAACTGATTTCCTATCAAGGAATCTCCATACCTTATATATCCGGTAAAAAGAAATTTCGCCCTACACGGGATATACTACACGTTTGCGGGATGTTATTAAACCACGATACACTGGATGTTTTTGTAGTTCATCTTCCGTCCCGTTCAGGAGGTGCCAAAGAAAGCGAGCCTTACCGTCTACATGCTGCCCGGCAATTGAAAGCTACGGCAGACAGTATCTACCTCCATCGGTATCATCCGCAAATTCTTATCATGGGAGACTTCAACGATTATCCCGATAATGCATCGGTCAGCAAAATAGTCTCAGCAAAAGCACCGCCCCAAGACAAAAATAGTTTGCAACCACAAAGATTCTATCACTTGCTTGCCCGTAAGGCCACTACACAAAAAAACTTCGGCAGTTATAAATATCAAGGCGAATGGGGATTACTGGATCATATCATTGTCTCCGGCACGCTTCTCCAGCCGGATACAGACTTTTGCACCAGTGAAAGCAAAGCCGATATCTTTCGTCCTTCTTTCCTATTGACGGATGATAAAAAGTATGGCGGTGTACAGCCATTCCGCACTTACTACGGAATGAAGTACCAGAACGGTTACAGCGATCACCTGCCTGTATGGGCAGATTTCCGGCTCATTTATTAATCCGAATACTGATACAATTTCAAATCAAACTTCTGTACCATTACCAGCAAATGATCGAATATATCGGACTGAATGCGCTCATATTCTTTCCATACCTTGTTCCGGGAAAAGAAATAGACCTGAATAGGAACTCCGTAAGTTGTCATTTCCTTCTGACTGATAATCAAGTCCAGATCCTGATTTACAACAGGTAGGCTACAAAGATAGCGTTCGATGTAAATGCGGTAGAGTTGCGCATTGGTAGGCACCTCCCCTTCCGCCGGCTGATAGTCCGCCATCAAAGGAACTTCCTTGCGAATGGTATCCAACATCTCAGGAGTACAGAACTTCAATGTGGTCATGTCCAGATAGATATTCTTGTCCACACGCCGGCCACCACTCTCCTGCATGCCACGCCAGTTCTGAAAAGAACCGTTCACTAAGGTATAAGGCGGAATGGTAGAAATTGTGTTATCCCAGTTCTGTATCTTCACGGTGTTGAGAGTGATCTCTTTCACAATACCATTGGCAGATCCGTTGGGTAAAGCAATCCAGTCGCCGATACGCAGCATTTCATTGGCAGAGAGTTGCACTCCGGCCACAAACCCCAAAATACTATCTTTAAATACCAACATCAATACTGCTGCCGAAGCACCCAATCCGGCAAAAAGGGTTGCGGGAGATTTATCGATAAGAATAGATATGGCAATGATAGCAGCCACAAAGAACAGTAGTACTTGCAATACCTGGACAAAACCTTTCATCGGGTGATTCTTACTATTGTCTTTTTGATTATGAAAATCCAGAAAAACCAGTAACAGTCCGTTCAGCGCAAAGGCTAATGCAGCTACAATATACACGGCACACACCTTCTGAGCCAAGTCCAACAGCTCTACTCCATGCACAAAAGTATGGGGCAACAGAAAATAAATCAGAATGCCCGGCAAGGTATGTATCAGGTGAGGAACGACCTTCCGCTTCATTAATAAGGTATTCCAACGGTGAGGTGAACGATTTGTATAATGCTTCATACCACCCACAAATATGGCTTGGAATAGATAGTCTAGTCCTACAGCTATAGCAATAATCAATATGGCGATGATAGTCTCATCAAATGTATTCGCAAATTTGGGATCTACTCCCCAACCTACAAGGGTTTTATTCATCCACCCTCCTAATGTCGTCATATATTCCTCCGATTTTAGTTGCTTATTAAGAATAATAACAGATAAAGGGGGCAGGTTGTTTAATGAAACATTTTTCCGGCTTCATCTTTTAGTTTTCCGGCTTCGGCAAAAAAGTCCCGATACATCTGTCTGAAACAGTTTACTTTCGTTCCCGGATTAAACGAAAAAAGTATGAACCGAAACGTAACATTTATCAGTATTCTTAGCCTCGGACTCCTGTTGGGCGCTTGTAGCAATAACTCTTCTTCACAGGAAGAGAC
>USSR01000952.1 GCA_900557355.1 uncultured Bacteroides sp. | reverse complement strand
GGAATGGCGTGCAGCATCAAAGTATTCTCCACGGGCATAACTTTGCTCTGCCTGACGCAGGCTCCGACCCACTCCACAGGAAGTGAGAAATAAGATAGCACAAAGAAGAAATAAAAACAGTTTATATAATTTCATGCCTCACAAGTTATCGTTCATATAAACTGAAAAGTCGACTGATTATTGTATGACCATCATTTATTCAAATGGTTTACGGAAAGTACATCCGTTCTTCCACTCCGAGCAACCATAAGCTGTTTTCCCCTTGATTACGGTTCCTTTGCCACACAATGGGCAAGTTTGTCCCTCAATAGATTGTATTTGAGAAGTGCCAGCAGCATTTGTTTCCACAACCTTCTTGCGCGGTTTGCTTTGGCGTTTAGGCTTGGCAGCATCTTTCTCTTTTACCGCCTTTCCACCTTGCTTCTTACTAGCACCGGATGCTCCCTCCACCGCCTGCACAATAGTAATATGACGATTGCTATTATCCGAAAGTACACTCATCACAACCTCAGAAACCATCTGTTTCAATTCCTCAAGAAATTGTGCAGCATCATAGGTCTTTTTCTCAATCTCACGAAGTTTCTTTTCCCAAATACCCGTCAGTTCGGCAGATTTCAATAACTCTTCATGGATAATCTGGATAAGCTCGACTCCTGTAGGTGTAGCTATCAGGTTCTTCTTCTCTTTGCGGATATAATTACGTTTAAATAAAGTCTCAATAATAGCGGCACGCGTAGACGGACGACCGATTCCATTCTCTTTCAATGCATCCCTCAATTCATCGTTATCCACCAACTTACCCGCTGTTTCCATAGCACGCAGTAAAGTAGCTTCAGTATAAGGACGGGGAGGTTGTGTCCATTTCTCATATAAATCGGGTACATGAGGACCACTTTCACCTTTCACAAAAGCCGGCAATACATTTTCTTCATCTCCCGGATCTTTTTCTTCCTGTGACTGTGCACCCGGAGTTCCGAATATAACTCTCCAACCCGGTTCCAAAATCTGTTTTCCGGTAGTCTTGAATTCTATTTCTTCCACTACACCCAGTACGGTAGTAGTAGCGAACTTACAATCGGGATAGAATACAGCTATGAATCGACGGGCTATCAAGTCGAATACACGGCGCTCCATATCTGTCAAATTCTGCGGATATTGCCCGGTAGGAATAATGGCATGGTGATCCGTTACCTTTGAATTATCGAATACCTTCTTCGATTTCAATAAAGTGGTTCCATCCAAAGGGGTTGTAAATGTTGCATAATCACGCAAACCCTTCAAGATACCCGGACATTTCGGATAAATGTCATCACTCAGAAAGGTGGTATCTACACGAGGATAGGTAGCCACTTTCTTTTCATATAATGACTGGATGATTTTCAAGGTCTCATCGGCAGAATAAGCAAACTTCTTATTACATTCCACCTGTAAGGAAGTCAAGTCAAACAAACGGGGGGGAGCTTCTTTTCCTTCCTTCTTGGTTACATCCGTAATCATAAAAGGAGAATTCCTGATCTGTTCCAGCAGTGCCATACCCTGTTCCTGGTTGGCAATAGGATCAATACCTCTATTCTCTTCTTCCTTTTTGGGTTTCTTCCCGGCAGCAATTGCCTCCTTGTTCTTTTCAGCTTCCAGAACCAATTCTTCTTCGCTCTTCCTGATGATAGCAGAGAATGTTGTATCCCGATACACTGTCTTCAATTCCCAATATTGCTTGGGCACAAAGTTCTCTATTTCCAACTGTCGGTTTACAATCAGTGCCAATGTAGGTGTCTGCACACGACCAATAGAAAGTACCTGCTTATTCTGCCCATACTTCATAGTATAAAGACGTGTGGCATTCATTCCCAATAACCAGTCGCCTATTGCGCGACTTAATCCTGCCTCATAAAGCGGTTGGAACTCTTTCTGATCTTTCAATTTGGCAAAACCCTCCCGAATGGCTTCTTCCGTCAAGGATGAAATCCACAGACGCTTTACCGGACAACGTGCACCGGCTTTCTGCATCACCCAACGCTGAATTAACTCTCCTTCCTGCCCGGCATCACCACAGTTTATGATCATGTCGGCTTTCTGCATAAGAGTCTCTATCGTATGGAATTGCTTTTCATAAGTAGGGTTACTGATCAGTTTTATTCCGAAACGCGGTGGTATCATAGGCAAGCTTCCCAAGCTCCATGATTTCCAGTTCGGGGTATATTCGTGCGGTTCCTTGAGTGTACAGAGGTGACCGAATGTCCAGGTCACCTGATATCCGTTTCCTTCGAGATAGCCGTCTCTTCTATCTT
>USSR01000951.1 GCA_900557355.1 uncultured Bacteroides sp. | reverse complement strand
GTCTGACAGCCAAGGCTTTGGGTATTCCCGTCTATGCCGGACCCGTAGAGGCAACCGCTATCGGTAGTATCCTGGTGCAGGCCATTACCAAAGGAGAGATCGGCAGCCGTGAAGATATCAAAGAATTTATTTAATAACTTAGCCGGAACGTGGATACACTGCTTTGCGTAGATAATTACCGTATCACTTTTTAGTCTGCTAAAATCTGTGTTTATTTGCGTTTCAATATTGATTTACTATGGACACATCAATCAAACGTTATCCTGCCAAAGAGCATCATCAGCCGGTGGAGCGTATCTGCCGGACTCTGGAACTTCGTGACGATCCGCAGTTGATAGCTGAATATCGCCGCCGGCACAGTCGAGGGGCTATTTGGCCCGAAATACTTGCTGGTATTCGGGAAGTCGGCATTCTGGAAATGGAAATATATCTATTAGATACCCGCCTGTTCATGATAGTCGAAGTGCCTGTAGGGTTTGACTGGAATGCAGCTATGGAGCGCCTCGCTACCTTGCCCCGACAACAGGAATGGGAAGACTATATGGCCATCTTCCAGCTTGTAAAACCCGGTTCCACAGCCGCCGAAAAATGGCAACCAATGGAGCGTATTTTCCACCTTTATGACTAATTCCAGCCAAAGAAATAACTACCATGAAGAATAATACTAATAAAAACAGCATTATCAGTAAAGACGGAGTAAGCTACCTCATTCCGTTCATCCTTATCACCAGTTGCTTTGCTTTGTGGGGCTTTGCCAATGATATCACGAATCCGATGGTGAAAGCCTTTTCCAAGATTTTCCGTATGAGTGTTACCGACGGGGCGCTGGTGCAGGTGGCTTTCTATGGCGGATATTTTGCCATGGCATTCCCCGCAGCTATTTTTATCCGTCGCTTTTCATATAAAGCAGGGGTACTGCTGGGACTGGGACTGTATGCTATCGGTGCATTCCTGTTCTATCCCGCTATGCTGACAGGTAATTACTATCCTTTTCTTATAGCCTACTTTATCCTGACATGCGGACTTTCGTTTCTGGAAACCAGTTGTAATCCCTATATCCTTTCTATGGGTGATGAAGCTACATCCACTCGTCGCTTGAACCTTGCACAGTCTTTCAATCCGATGGGCTCGTTGTTGGGTATGTATGTGGCGATGAACTTTATCCAGAACCGTCTGAACCCGATGGATACGATGGAGCGTAGCCAGCTTTCGGATACAGAATTTGCTGCGGTACGTGATTCAGACCTGATGGTACTGATTGCGCCTTATCTGATTATCGGGCTTGTCATTTTGGCTATGCTGATTGTGATCCGCATGGTAAAGATGCCGAAGAATGGCGACCAGTCTCATAACATCAACTTCCTGCCTACATTGAAGCGGATATTCGGTATACACCATTACCGCGAAGGAGTGATCGCACAGTTTTTCTATGTAGGAGCGCAGATCATGTGCTGGACATTTGTCATTCAGTACGGCACACGCTTGTTCATGTCTGAAGGGATGGAAGAGAAGGCGGCGGAAGTTCTTTCGCAACAGTACAATATCATTGCTATGATTATCTTCTGTGCCAGTCGTTTTATTTGCACGTTTGTTCTGCGGTATCTTAGTCCGGGACTGTTGCTGAAAGTGCTGGCTATTGCAGCTTGCTGCTTTACAGCGGGAGTGATCGGTTTCCAGAATATCTGGGGGATGTATTGTCTGGTGGGAGTATCTGCTTGTATGTCGCTGATGTTCCCTACTATTTACGGCATTGCTTTGTTGGGACTGGGCGATGATGCCAAGTTTGGTGCTGCGGGATTGATCATGGCGATTCTGGGAGGTTCAGTATTGCCGCCGCTCCAGGCAAGCATCATAGATTGTGGTACATTGCTGGGCATGCCTGCCGTGAATCTGTCGTTCATCCTTCCGTTCATTTGCTTCGTGGTAATTGTGATTTACGGGCACCGGTCCTATTGCAGGGAGAAAATGCGAAAGTAATTATAGATACTTCTGAATTTGATGATGGAGAACCTTTTATAGAAAAAAAGGTTCTCTTTTCTATTTATATAAGTTGTATTTCTTCTTTTTTTGCTACTTTTGCATTGCAAAATGAAACAAGCAAATATTTCGCATAACATAAAATTCTTCTGGTACAGATGAAAAAATATTTCCTATTTCTGCTTTTCTATCTCTTGTTTGTGAGTTCGGCTTTTGCACAAAAAGATACGATAGATGGTAAAAGTTATATCCTTTGTCATTGCTGTCCCATTAAAATCTAAAATAGCTCTTTGAAATATTTGAAATTTAGTT
>USSR01000950.1 GCA_900557355.1 uncultured Bacteroides sp. | reverse complement strand
TAAGTTGTTCGTTTCATAATCTTCTTCTTTATTTTTGTTTCTTACTAAATTCCCTGTACATAGCAGACATGTCTTCTGCCGAAATACCGAGGGTATACATCTGCTTGAAGAAATAATCAACTTCTTCTTTGAGAAAATACTCTTTACGCAATGAAAGGATTAACGCGCGAGCACCGGAAGCGACAAAATAACCGATACCACGTTTGTTATAGATAACTTCCTGCGATTGCAGATAATCGTATGAACGCATCACCGTATTGGCGTTCACCTCTACCACAGCTGCATATTCTCTGACGGATGGTATGCGTTCCTCTTCCCGATATTGCCCGAGAAGTACCTCGTCACAAATGCGATCTGCTATTTGAAGATAGATGGCTTTACTTTCTTTAAAATTCATACTTACCAGCGGTTAATGATTTCAGACTCTTTGAAACGGAAATAAGCAACTACCCAGTTGAAGATAGCCATTACGAAAAAGACAACCGTTGACAGATGCATCATAGCTTCATCCGACATTGTTTGATGTACTCCATGCCCACCACGTCCTTCAAACAAGATTTTCGCCAATACCGATCCTATTGCTACATAAACTATGATGATAACAATGACAGCTGAGAATGTCTTAACAAACGAGTTTCTTGGCCAGATGCTACTACCCAATATAAATATAGACTGAGCAAAAAAGTATCCGCTTAATGCCATCAGAAGACCATCCCAAGTTTGGAGACCTGTCCAATAATATCCGGAACTCCCTAAATAGGAAAGCGGAGCAGAAGCAATAATCCCTTTCAATTCCGGATAACTCACCATGTAGATTATCACACGTGTCCAGTCAGCCAATTTAAAAGCAATCAGAAAGACTATGAGAAAACCGAAAGTAAATACCAACCAGCGAGAGAGAAACTTCTCAAACATCGTTGCAGGCGTCATCAGCACTGCTATCCGGTTTGTTTTAGTCTTCATTCGTTCCATGACAAACGAAGCACTCAGCAAACCCATAATAACTATAGCCCAAAGAAAGATAGTCAATTCAAAGTACCAGATAGGGTCTTGCTCCACCCCTCCGTTAATCATTCCCTGAGGATATTTATATCGAAAATATCCGTTCCATACGAAAGCAATCGCCATTATGCCATACATCATTACGAAGCGGAGCAAATTTGCCTTCCAACTCTCCACCATTTCTTTGCGACATAAGTTCACAAAACGGGGTGCACTAAAAAAGGTATCGCGTGTCATTGTTCATTCTGTTTAGGGTGAAACATTCCTTTTATTTTCTCAGGGTCCGTAAGCGCAGCACCGAACAACAATTCAAGATTGATCTCCGACTCTTCATTATCCGTATTCGGCAACATCAGGAAATTACCCTGTATGGAAGGAAGCGTGTAAATTGCTGCTTCTGTCAATTCGCGGTCATCACTTTCAACGAAAAGAAACTTACTACAGATGTTGGCAGTGGATGCGTCAAGCAACACATGACTATTATCCATGATCACCACATGATCCAGTATCTTATCAATATCCCGCACCTGATGGGTAGAGATAATAATAGTTCTATCGTCTGACATGCCCGAAGCAATAAACTTACGGAACTGGCTCTTACCCGGAATATCAAGACCATTGGTCGGTTCATCCATAATCAACAGTGAGGTGTGGGTAGCCAATGCAAAGCTCATAAAGACTTTCTTCTTCTGCCCCATAGACAAGGCTCCCAGATCAATATCCTGCTCCATTTCGAAGTAATGCAGGTATTTCACCATGTCCTCCTTACTGAAACGGGGATAGAACTGACTATTCAGCTCCACGTAGCTAACTAAAGATATAGGAGGTAATTCAAATTCTTCGGGAACCAGGAACATATCCTGTAGTGTGATAGGCAACCGACGACGTACATCGGTATCATGGTACATTATTTTCCCACTCTTAGGAGTAAGCAAACCGCTCATCAGATAAAGCAGTGTAGATTTACCGGCACCGTTCTTTCCCAGTAACCCGTATACCCTACCTCTCTCTAATGAGAGCGAAAAATCGTGCAGGACTTCTTTTTTCCCCCGACGATAACTGAACGAAATGTTTTCTACCTGTAGCATACTTATATGTTTTTATAGGTGGCAAGGAAATAAGATACAAGAAGAAGGCCTTGTCAACTGGTATCTGACACCTTGTTAATTCCAATATTAGTGTATTAGTTTATTAGTACACCGCAAAGGTAGATGTTTTTTTTAATAATCCAAGCGTTTACAGAAAAAAACATAAAAAAAGGAGGAGCTAAGAATCACTCTCCACTAT
>USSR01000949.1 GCA_900557355.1 uncultured Bacteroides sp. | reverse complement strand
TCGAATAATGGAAGTGGAGAAAGAGACCGAAATATGGTTCGCTATGCGTGCCACCTATCGTCGGGAGACTGACGCTATGCAGTTGCTTGCGAAGGAGAACTTGGGCTGTTTTGTCCCCATGCAATACAAGATAAGTATAAAGAAAGGAAAAAAAGTCCGTGTCTTGGTTCCTATCATTCACAATCTGATTTTTATTCACGCTTGTCCTTCCGAAGTGAAGCGTGTTAAGTCTATGGTTGCTTATTTACAATATATAACCGATACCCGTAGCGGCAAGAAGATAATTATCCCCGACAATGAAATGCAGCGCTTCATCGCTGTAGCCGGTACCTACAGTGACCATCTTCTATACTTTCAACCCGATGAACTCAACTTGTCCAAAGGAACCAAAGTCCGTATTACGGGTGGTGACTTCGAGGGTCAGGAAGGTGTTTTCCTGAAAGTGAAAGGCGCCCGGGATCGTCGCGTGGTCATTGCCATACAAGGTGTCATAGCAGTTGCCATGGCCACCATTCATCCTGATCTTATAGAAGTAATCAAATAATTCATAATTCAAATTTATTATGACTCTTTCCGAAGAAGTAGCTTCCCTTCAGCGTGCCGCGCACGACCTGATGTATTTGGGCATGGACGGGAGTCCCATTTACAGCGATGACTTGTCCCGCCGCAACAATGAAGTTTACCGCTTGACCACCACATTGTATAATTCCGGTGTCAAAGGTTCTACGGTTGAAGAGCAGGCCTCTGTCTGTCTCGCTCTCCTGATGGGCTACAACGCATCGTTCATCGACCACGGAGAAAAGTGTGAACATATCCAGGAAATATTGGATCGTTGCTGGGATATCCTCGATACCCTTCCCGCTTCGCTATTGAAGCTCCGCCTGCTTACCGCCTGCTATGGTGAGGTATTCGATGAGCCTTTGGCTGACGAAGCCCGTGCAATTATCGCTTCTTGGAATTCGGTGTCACTTACCGGTGAACAGCAGGAGGCTATCAACGAGTTTCAGACTGTGGTGGATAATCCTTATCCGTGGGAGTATATTGAGTAAGCGTCTTGGGTGCTTGCTCTAATGGGTGCGTACCGTTCTGAGGAATATTTAAAAACGATTTTGTATATGTTGAATCTTAAACAGTTTATTGCTGACTATGTAATAAACAGGCAAAAAAGTATGTTTGTCGCAGACATTGAGGCAAATAAGGGAACTTTGCGTCAGGAGATAGAGGATAAGAGTGTATGTGTAATAGGAGGAGCAGGTTCTATCGGATCTTCATTTATCCGTGCAGTGCTCTCTTTTAAACCTGCCAAACTTGTAGTCATTGATCTTAATGAGAATGGTCTTGCCGAGCTGACACGCGATTTGCGTTCCACTTATGGAATGTATGTGCCGCAAGTGTACCGTACTTATACATTGAATTTTTCGGATCCGATATTCGAACGTATTTTCCGTGAAGAGAAAGGTTTTGATATTGTTGCTAATTTTTCGGCCCATAAGCATGTACGCAGTGAAAAAGATAAGTATTCTGTTCAGGCATTGATAGAAAATAATGTTATCAAGGCAAAGAAACTTCTTGATTTACTTACTGAATATCCACCTAAGCATTTTTTCTGTGTATCCACAGATAAAGCAGCCAATCCGGTAAATATCATGGGTGCCAGTAAACGTATCATGGAAGATATGATTATGGCTTATACTTCAAAGTTTAAAGTAACTACCGCTCGTTTTGCCAATGTCGCTTTTTCCAATGGTTCTTTACTTGTAGGTTTTATAGACCGTATGATGAAAAAACAACCTTTGGCAGCTCCCAGCGATGTACGTCGTTATTTCGTTTCTCCTGAAGAAAGTGGACAGATATGTATGCTTGCCTGCATATTGGGGCATAATGGCGAAACCTTTTTCCCAAAACTCGGACAAGAAAAGATGATGACCTTTTCATCCATCTGCGACCGTTTTCTGGAAACTTTAGGTTATGAGAAAAAAGAGTGTGTAACTGATGATGAAGCCAAGAAGTTTGCGGCAGAAATGCGGGAAGACAGCAAGATATATCCTGTTGTTTATTTTAAGAGTGATACTACAGGAGAAAAGGATTATGAAGAATTCTATGTTCCCGGTGAGAAACTAAATATGACTCGCTTTTCCTCGTTGGGAGTGATAGAAGAGGTCGGCAGTCGTCCTATGCAGGAATTGGATGTTTTCTTTGAAGAGTTGGAACGTATCTTTCAGGAGAAGGAATTTACAAAGTCGGAAGTTGTAGAGGCAATCAAGCGTTTCATCCCCAACTTCAATCATGAG
>USSR01000948.1 GCA_900557355.1 uncultured Bacteroides sp. | reverse complement strand
GAACGGTGATGAATTGCTGTCAATTTTGAGAAAGGAGGCTTTTGATATCCCTATATGTTTAGATTTGAATGATTCACTTCGTCTTTTGAATGATTTTCCGGATGATATAGCATTTAGAACTTTTTTGCTTGATAAGGATAATCGAGTGGTAGCTATTGGTAACCCTATATTTAATCCTAAAATCAAAGAGTTATATCTGAATATTATTCATGACGAAGAAGTTGTAACGAGAAAAGGCAATGAAGCCTCAAAAACGGAATTGTTTATAGATAAGAATTTTGTTGATTTTGGAAGTTTTGATTGGCATAAGGAACAAAAAGGAGTTTTTGTATTTAGTAATCAGGGGGATATTCCTTTAGTCATTGAAGGAGTAATAACTTCTTGTGATTGTACTACTGTTGATTATCCTAAAGAACCTGTTCGTCCGGGTATGAGTGTGGAATTACTAACAGTGTATAAAGCTGATCATCCTGAATATTTTAATAAGACAATTACCGTATATTGCAATGTGGAAACTTCTCCGATAGTTTTGAGAATAACGGGAAATGCAGAACAGCAATAATTCTCATACAAAAAGAGGCTTAGGTTGGTATATTGATAAGATTCTTAACCTATTCTTAATGTTCTTTGGGGCAGCATTGATCTGGATATTTCTTCAAGTGACATGTATTGCCACATTCAAAATTCCCAGTGACTCTATGGAGCCGTCTTTGCTTGCAGGAGATAACATCTTGGTGAATAAGGGGGTAATGGGAGGACGTTTGTTTAATGTATGGGATGCTTTGGAAGGAAAGGATGTACGTATATCTCGTTTGCCGGGATTAGGGAAGATAAAAAGGAATGATGTAATAGTCTTTAATTTCCCCTATTCTAAACAGCGCTGGGATAGTGTTGCCTTTGAT
Organism: uncultured Bacteroides sp.; assembly: GCA_900557355.1. Taxonomy (GTDB): domain Bacteria; phylum Bacteroidota; class Bacteroidia; order Bacteroidales; family Bacteroidaceae; genus Bacteroides. The sequence continues at coordinate 1,397 of USSR01000948.1, read as the reverse complement.
GTGATGAAGTATTATGTAAAGCGCTGTGTTGCATTGCCGGGAGATACATTTGAAATAAAGGATGCACGATATAAGGTGCGAGGAAAGGATACGTCTTTGGGTAATGTGGAAATGCAAGAAACGTTGATGGGTTTAGTGAAGAGAGGGAAGGCGGAAGAGCAGGGAATTGTAATGAGGGGGTATCCTGATAATTCGGCATTTACTTGGGATATAGTGAACTTTGGACCTCTTTATATTCCGGCTAAAGGGGATAACCTGAAGATGGATTCTATGCATGTTATTCTATATAAGAACATAATAGAATGGGAACAAAAAAAGAAATTGTTTGTACGTGGAGATACTGTTTTACTGAATGATAGTGTGATACAGACCTACAGCTTTATAGAAAATTATTATTTTGCAGCGGGGGATAAGGTCATGAACTCTCAGGATTCCCGTTATTGGGGATTATTGCCTGAACCTTTTATTGTGGGAAAAGCCGTCAGGATATGGAAGTCGGTAGATAATAGTACAGATAGAATAAGGTGGAACCGGATATTTAAAAAGATAGAGTGATAAGGCTATGGATACATAGAGTAAAAGATGTGATGACAGTGTCGCTGCTATTTGCTGCCGTCTGCTCTTTGTTGGGGGTGGTTGGGGTGACTACGCTCGAACTTCCTGTAGGGGAAAATGTAGGGCAATGGATCTGGCTTGGTAAATCTACTCTGTTTTCAGCTGCTTGTATCATTATAACCTGCCTGTTACAACTAGTGAAGAGAGATTCCTTGAAAAAAGTGATGTGTTTCTTTCATTTTTCTGTCTATGTTTCATGGAGTTTGGTGCTTTTGGGGAGTGTCGAAGCTGTTTGGGGGTTGCGGCAATTGTATGGCTTTTCCGCTTCAGGTCACTCCCGCTATGCGCTAACAGGGTCTTTCTTCAATCCGGGACCGTATGCCGGGTATTTGGCAATGGTATTGCCTGTTTGCTTGCACTTGTATCTGCGTGCTCGTAAGGAACGCTTTGTTCGCTATAAAATAGAGAAGGTGGTAGTTGCAGTAGCGGGTATCTTGATTCTTTGTGTGTTGCCCGCTACAATGAGCCGTTCTGCCTGGGTGGCTGCGGCGGTTGGTTGCGGTTGGGTAGCATATATGCATCGCGATAAAAGTAAATGGAATGTGTTGTGGAAGAGGTACAAGAGGCGATTTATCTTATGGGGGGTAAGTGCACTTTTTATCTTGATGTTGGGAGGTGCCGGAGCGTTTCTTTTGAAACCTGATTCTGCATTGGGGCGTCTGTTTCTATGGAAAATAACCTGTCGGGCTGTTGTCAGCTATCCGTCAGGTTGTGACAAGGGATTCGCATTTGCTTATGGTGAGGCGCAGGAGGATTATTTTGCTCAAGGCAACTATGCCGAA
>USSR01000947.1 GCA_900557355.1 uncultured Bacteroides sp. | reverse complement strand
CAATTGTCGAAAAGATCGGCATTGATTTGTATTTCCAATTGTGTGGCACGATCACGCAGGCGACTCATACGATTGCGGGCGCTTTCACGCTCCTCATAGCTGCCTCGATGTTTGCCACCCATTTCACGCATGGCTTTGCGGATACTCCATAATTCAGAATAGGCCGGATGTCCTTCGAAACGGCGCTCATAAGTGAAAGAAAGCATTTTGTCGTTTACCCGGGTGGGATTACCAATCCGCAGGACATTTACACCACGATCTACGAGTTTTTCACTGATCCAGTCGACAGCTGTATTGCTTTGGGCGCAAACCAGTACTTGGGGTTCACGGTGTAATGTTTCATAGATAGCTTCTACGAGAGTAGTTGTTTTCCCTGTTCCCGGAGGCCCGTGTACAATAGAAACATCGCGGGCATACAACACTTTGTTCACTGCATTTTCCTGTGTAGAATTCAGCCAGGGGAAACGAACGGGGTAGAGCTCACGGAATCCGGGTTTTAAAGTTCCCAGCATGATATCCCTCAATTCTGCTAATCGATTACCCTTGGCACGAATTACATCGGAGAGGGCTTCGAACATAGTGCGGTAGGACGTTTCATCAAAATAAAGCTGCACTCCGAGGTTTTTGGCAGATTGCACTTCCAGTATAGCACCTGCACCGGGCATTACAACAACCATGCGTGTTTCGTTGGCATAACTGATAGTACCAATGGAATTGAAATATGTGATTTTATCATCGTATCCTTTGCGGAAAAAACAGACGGGACGCCCAAATTCGAAATTATGTTCTATATCAGTATCTTCCGTATGTGTAATTTCTATTACTAATTGATTCAGTGAATTGTAGTAACTTCGTCCGGGAGTGGCAGGATACCAACAGAGTCCCCGTTTCACCTTGCGGGCGATACCCATGGTTTCGGTCTGCCTTTTGAATTCTTCTTTTTCGAATTCATATTCCATACGCAGGAGCAGTTCTTGTCGCTGAAGATGGTCGGTTGGAGAAAGAAGGTTATTGCTCATATTATTATTAAATCTCTTACAAAGGTAATCATTCTTCGCTTTTGCACGAAGAAAAGCTTTAATTTGTTAAACCTTTAACGATTTTAGTTTGTTTATTATATTAATTTGTAATCTTTACAATATTGAAAAATTAAAAAATAAATGTGATTATGGTGTATGACGTAACTATGTTAAAAGCCTTTTATGCTTCTTATAAGGGGAAAATGGAACACGTGCGGGCGGTACTGCAACGTCCGCTGACATTAGCAGAAAAGATTTTGTATGCTCATCTGTTTGATGAGAAGGGAGTAAAAGACTACAAAAGGGGAGAAGATTATGTAAACTTCCGCCCTGACCGTGTAGCAATGCAGGATGCAACCGCCCAAATGGCATTGCTGCAATTTATGAATGCAGGTCGCGAACAAGTTGCCGTACCTTCGACAGTACATTGCGACCATCTGATACAGGCCTATAGGGGAGCCCGGGAAGATATTGCCACTGCTACCAAGACAAATGAAGAAGTATACGATTTCTTGCGTGATGTTTCTTCCCGGTACGGTATAGGTTTCTGGCAACCGGGTGCGGGTATTATTCATCAGGTGGTATTGGAAAATTATGCCTTTCCTGGTGGAATGATGGTAGGAACGGACTCGCATACGCCCAATGCAGGCGGTCTAGGTATGGTTGCCATCGGCGTCGGTGGTGCTGATGCGGTGGATGTGATGACCGGTATGGAATGGGAATTGAAAATGCCTCGCTTGATTGGTGTACATCTGAAAGGTGAACTGAATGGTTGGGCGGCTCCAAAAGATGTGATTCTGAAGTTGGCAGGTATCCTGACGGTTAAAGGCGGTACAAATGCAATCATTGAATATTTTGGACCGGGCACGGCTTCTTTGTCCGCTACCGGTAAGGCAACTATTTGTAATATGGGTGCCGAAGTCGGTGCCACCACGTCACTTTTCCCTTATGATGATCGTATGGCTACTTATCTGAAAGCTACCGGAAGAGAAGAAGTGGCAGAGATGGCTGATTCTGTGGCGGGGGATCTTCGTGCAGATGCCGACATCATGATTGCTCCGGAGAAGTATTACGACCGGGTAATTGAGATTGACCTTTCCAGGCTGGAACCTTATATTAATGGTCCCTTTACTCCCGATGCCGCTACGCCTATTTCTGAATTTGCAGAAAAAGTACTGGTTAACGGTTATCCACGCAAGATGGAAGTCGGATTGATAGGTTCATGCACCAATTCATCCTATCAGGATTTAAGTCGTGCCGTTTCCCTGGCCCGTCAGATTGAAGAG
>USSR01000946.1 GCA_900557355.1 uncultured Bacteroides sp. | reverse complement strand
TGGGACCGAAATTTGAAGACCCATCGCGTCTGACCACAACTTCCGCCATATATTTTTCAGCATAATTATAGCTTAGACGAGCAAAATATGAGAACATACTATGTCTAGGATTAGCACCGCCACTATTAGCTGATGTCATAACATCACCAGCATTAAGATACCAGTAATTCTCATTGGTCATTGCTTCATTTGGATATTTATTTCGTCTTCCGGTCATAAACTCATAAACATCTCTTGATGCAGAAGTACCTAACAGGACAGATGCAGAATGTTCACCAAAAGATTTTTTATATCGCAATGTATTCTCCCACTGCCAACTACTATTAGCATTTGTACTTTGTTCTACCCTAGAATTATCTTCTTTACATTCTGCAGAATGAAAAAACTTTGGTGCAAACATTCTTCCACGGAAATTCCGATGATTAATACCAAAATCTGTGCGGAAAACAAGGTCTTTAATAAAAGTAATCTCAGCATAAACATTACCAAAAAATTGCTGGGTAATATTTTTATTCTTAGGTGCCTCATCCATAAATGCAATAGGGTTCCACATACGGCTATAAGGTACAGGAGAGACTCCATATCCGAAAGTATCGTTGCTATTCTCATCATAAACCGGAGTAGTAGGATCAATATTATAAGCGTATGATATCGGATTATAGCCATTGATGCCGGTTGCCACTCCACTATTCTCTATATATGCATAGTTGACGTTTGCACCTACACTTAAGAAATCATTTATAGAATAGGAACTGTTCAGCCTTGTGCTGAATCGTTTGTAAAATGACGCATCTTCACCGATAATACCATTCTGGTCTAGATAATTCAATGAAAGCAAGCTTGAACCCTTATCACTGCCAAAGTTAGCAGTAATGTTATGCTCAGTAACAGGAGCTGTATTCAATATTTCATTAAACCAGTCTGTATTATAGCCTGTTGGAGCAGTAGGTACACCACCGGCAAGCGGCATCATCATTATCGGCAAACTCTTTCATCAGCATGATGTACTGTTCATCATTCAGCATGGTTGGTTTCTTTGCTACTGTAGAAAAACCATAGTAACCATCATAAGCAAGCGATGTCTTTCCTTTCTTTCCTTTCTTTGTGGTTATAAGGACTACACCATTAGCGGCTCTGGCACCATAAATAGCAGCTGAAGTTGCATCCTTCAAGACTTCCATGCTTTCAATGTCGTTGGGATTTACACTGTTTATGTCGTCCATAGGCAGTCCGTCAATTACAAAAAGAGGATTAGAGTTTCCATTTGTACCAACACCACGAATTACCAGCTTCGGTGCTGTTCCTGGCTGACCGGAATTTGTCACAACGTTCACACCACTAACCCTACCGCTCAATGCATTCACGGCATTTGCTGGTTTAGATTGCAATAAATCATCGGAATCGATGCTACTGATAGCACCTGTTACAACACTTTTTTTCTTAACCTCATATCCTATTGCTACAACTTCCTCGAGTGCAATGGCAGATGTTTTTAATTGAACGTCTATCTTAGACTGACCTTTATACACTATATTCTGTGTATCATATCCTACGAAGCTATAAATCAATGTCGATTCCATTGGTACATTTTCCAAGATATAATTTCCGTCCAAATCAGAAATAATACCGTTTGTGGTACCTTTAACTAAAATACTTGCACCTATCACAGGTAAACCATCGGAGTCTGTTATACAACCGGTAACTTTCCCGTTCTGTGCATTTAATGGTAAACTGAACGTTATAAGAATCAGCATACACATTAATGATAGTGTTCTGTTCATAATCTAGAGTTTTTTGTAATTAGTGTTTTTCTTAAAATAAAAAGTTTTGTTCTATCAGTTGCGCGCTACTTACTGACACTTGCAAATATATATACTATGTAATATAACCAAAGGGGGAAAATTTCATTTAAATAGGGTGGGGGAATAGATTAACTAAATATTTTAAGGAAAAATGGCTGTTAGAATCCATTCCCAGACTCCAACAGCCATTTTATCACTAACAATCGCCTGTTAATCAATATATTTTTCTGCCCATTTCCTTAAGATTTGCATCCCTGCCCAGTGGAACAAAAGTAAATCCGTATGAATAGCTTCCCTTCAGAAGACGCTTGTCTATTGAAGGACGGGCTTTCAGACTCCAGCTATCTGTTCCGCCCACTCCAGCCTGAACCAGGTCGATATTAAGAGTATTAGAATACAAGTCCTTTTCAAGTTCATTTATATGTTTAGCCTTATCAATCGCATTCTGCGACATCTCCCACACTGAGACAGATAGGGGTTCATCACCGACAATCATCACACCTGCCTTATCCGACTG
>USSR01000945.1 GCA_900557355.1 uncultured Bacteroides sp. | reverse complement strand
TTAACACAAAATGAAACTGACATGGTGAACTGATTGAAATGCTTCTGAATTTCTTATTTTGATTAATTGATTTGAAGGAGACACGATATGAATATTATTTACGCAGAATACAATATGTACCGGAATAGCATAGACATTTACACCTGTGCCGGATATATGCTCCGTATTGACTGCAACAAGGCAGAAGATGGTATTAAAACTACACCATGCTCTCAGTGTGCATTAAATGCTCTTGCTATTGATGAACCTCTTGAATATGCAAAACTATATCTGGATGGAACTATGCAGATATGGGTAGACGCAGAAGACTCTATTGAACTTTAAATACACTAAGGGACTGCTACTCTAACAATTAAAAAAGTGCAAGAGCAACAGCCCCTTTGTATTTTTACAAGTTTCGATCTAAAAAAACAATTATTTCACATTCGCATTATACAAGTCCATAAAATAAGAATCTGTATGTAGTAGTTCTTCAAAAGTACCTTGTCCAACAATCCTCCCTTCTTTAAAGAGAATAATTCTGTCAAAACCTGCAATGGAATTTAATCTATGTGCAATGGCAATGACAGTTTTATCTTTCATTTTTTGCATAACTGATTTCATTACATTTTCTTCTGTTAAATTATCCATTGCAGATGTTGCTTCATCCAAAATGACAAGTTCGGAGTCTTCAAACCACAAGCGAGCTAATGCAAGTCTTTGTTTTTCTCCACCCGATAAACAAGTACCTTTCTCACCAATTTCAGTATTTAAACCTTCCGCAAGATTTTCAACTAAATGAGATAGTTGCACTTCACTCAATGCCCCTAGCATTTGTTCTTCTGACACTTGTTTCCCAAATACCAGATTTTCTTTTATTGTTCCGTCAAAAACAGGGGCATCCTGTGATAGATAACTAACTCTATCATACAGATTATTAAGACAAATTTCTTTTAACTCCATGTCTCCTAAGCGAACTTCTCCCTGATTATATTTTAGCAACCCTAATAAAATCTTAATCAAGGTCGATTTTCCGGAACCACTTTCTCCTACAAAAGCTATTTTTTCTCCCTTTTGTATTGACAGGCTCAAGCCATCAATAATTTTTCGTTTCTCATATTGGAATGATAAATTTCTTATTGCAATTTTTCCAACATTTGTATTTATTGCGTTACCGTTTCTTAATTGAACATCGTCTTTTAAGCCTAAAAATTCCTCAAATCTCTTATATGATGCCTTGTCCAATTTATATTGGACATAAAGTACATTAAAAACGGCAATTGGTGTATAAGCATTTTCAATCAGTGCAATTAGTGCAACCACAGAACCTACTGTAAGGTTTTTCGTTTTCCATGCATAAAAAAGAATACCAATATCTAACATTGCCACAAGTAGTGCAAATATCGTGAAGAATGCTTCATGAATCATATTCATTTTTACTTTTGATGAAACAATATCCTCTTTTGCATTACAAGTCTTCTTTATTTCACTCGGGAACTGTTTACTCATACGAAATACCAACATTTCCATATAGCCTCTGACCAAATAGTGATTTAATAGTTCTTCACTATTCAAAATCTTTTCTTTTATTTTGTAAAGAAACTTTAATAGAATGTTGGTTATTATAAAAATAAACGCATAGCCTACAAACAGTACATAAGTGACTTTTTCATCTATTTTCCAAATAAAGTATATACTAAAACCAATGGTAGGAAGTAAGTCACGAATCAAACACAACCAGAAATTGAATAATACATTTCTTCCTGCTGCTGAACCATTCTCAATCCTTTGAACAAGTTTGCCCGTACCTATTTTCTGATATTCCGTATAATCGATTGTACTTATTTTTCTAAGTGACAAAAGCTTAAAATCCAGATAAATACCATGTTCCAACTTCTTTTTAGGGTAATTATCCAGATAATTCATACAATAATTTACCAGCAAAATAAAGCCATATGTTGCAACTCCTGCAAATGCAAGTGTTCTATCAGCCAATCCATCAATAACCTTTTGGAAATAGTCAACCTTGTAATTAGCCACAAATGAATTAAATATACCTAGTCCAATGTAGACCAATACCCATATGCTGTTTTTCTTTAATATTTCTTTTATATAACGCATAACTGTACTCCTTTACATATTGTATTTCAAGCATCAGGGCAGTACAGTCAACGACTACTGGCAAGTTTCTTTTAACCTCAGCACAATCTGCCAACAGTTTACATCAACTGTACTGAGTAGTTATCTCGGATAATTTTCATATCGTTCTCACCTCTTCCTAAAAATTTTCTATTATTATATCATGCTAAGTTCCAATATTCTATCGTAAGTGTCTTTAAA
>USSR01000944.1 GCA_900557355.1 uncultured Bacteroides sp. | reverse complement strand
TGACCTACGCGAAGGGAAAAGCATCTTTGAAAACAGAATATAGGAATATCGGGCATGATCAAACAGAATCATCATGTCCTGATATATTTTTGTTGCATATTTCAACAAATCAGAAAAAAAAGAAGATTTTACTTGTTTACTATTTGTATTTTTGCATATCTTTGCACCGAATAATTATCCGTTACCTAAGAAGTAACAGAAACATTTCGCCCTTGATTTCTAACACTTTACCGTTAATTACCTACCTAAACGATAGTTCCTAATGTAAGATAAATTCCCTTTATTTACCTCTGTACGTTCTCTTAGCTCAAAACCCTTTAAATAGATTTGTGTGGTTTTTATTGATTTGTGTCCCAATGATTCACTGATCATTTCAATTGGCACTCCACGATACTTGGCTGTCGTTGCCCAGGAATGACGGAGTGTGTAAGAAGAAACGGGAGAATTCAAACGTAGAGCTCTCGCCAAATCCTTCAAACAATTATTGAATCTCCGAAGAGCAGACTGATATTCACGGTATGCCCTTTCATCCTTCCGTTTTTTATTACCGCAAAGTATGTCGAACAGATAGTCCGGACAATCAGGAATGGGTTCCTGATTACTTCGGAGTTGATTAATCATTCCTCTGGCAGTATCAAGCACTTCCACGCTCATGGGAGTTTTCGTCTTGATTCGATTATAGCGTAATACACTCTGATCTAAAGCCGATTTTTCCAGATGAGCTAAATCAGCGAATGACATTCCACAAAACTGGAACATCAGAGCAGCAATAGTTTGTGTACGACGTAAACGCTCCGATTTGGGATCCTCATACAAAAGTCTGTGCAACTCACCGGCAGGCAAAGCTTTCTTTTGTCGGACATCCACACCTGTATAGACATCATGAAATAATCGGGAAACATAAGGGGCACTCCCTGCTTCCACTCCCCGATTGTAAATGCTAACAAGCATACGCATATACGTAGAAATCGTATTAGGCTTCAAACCACACTCATAAAGATACTGACCATAACGTCGTAAACGTTCTTTGGTGACCTGCCTGAACGACATATTCAACGTACCACAAAACTTACTGAAAGAATAAAGGGCATTCTTATAGACATGCGCTGTAGAATAGCGCCCCTCCTTTCGTAAACGATTGATGTAGTTCTCCCCACATCGACTGAATCCATTTTTATTCATCATTTGCATCACTAGTTATTTTATATATATACTATTTGGCAAGCGACAAAAGAACAAATCTTTTTGCAGGTTCAATTTCACTTTCCAGATATTATTTTTAGAATTAACACATGTTTAACCAACGTTAAAATTAGTAGATTATGAAAAGTAAAAATGCCAAAAAAGGTAGTAAAAACGACAAGGTAAAAAGAAATGTCCAAACAATGAAAAAAGCTCCAGGGAAGCATTCAAAGGAAGAAATCATCAGTGAAGAAGAGCTGGATAACAGAATAGCAATCGACGGAGAGATCCGCCTTTATTTCACCATGTATTTAAAAATCTTTATTGATGGACATTTCCGCCATCCTAAGAAGAAAAAGCTGATAAATCTAGCCCAATATATCTATGACCAAAAAGTATTATACATCCACAAACATGGCGGCTATAAGTTAATGGAACTTAGCAGTATACATGCTGAATTGGGTGCATTGAAAAAACCTGTTGAGGAAGAGTACATGAAAGAAAAAAAGGAAAAAAGAGAACAGGCTGAAAAGGTCAAAAGCAAGTACTAAGAAAAAATAATGGGACAGTTGGAATATAAAGCTTACCTTCGCCGCCGTTTTCAACCGGTCGAAAACTAACAGATTTTCTCTTAAAAAAATAGTGACGGTATGCTATCGTTATAGCGTCACTATAATGAAAGGATAGTGACGCTATGACAACAACATACCGTCACTATCTATAAGGGAAGATTTACGCTCAAACAGAAATTTATTTTTCAAAATTAAAAACAGAAGAAAATGAGACAAAAAATCAGGAAAGGCAAGTTAGAAGCTTGCAAATTAGTATGGAAAAAACGTATTACTGCTGAAAAGGGGATTTCGGATAAATGTGCGGAGAGAATTGTACAAGAGTGCATTAAACTAATAGATCGCATGTTGTATGGGAATGTAGTGATAGCTTTTTACAAGCAGGATGGCACGTTTTGTCTGGAAAGAGGAACACTAGTAGGATATGAAAAATTCTTTCATAGAAAATTCAATATCACAGCAAAACAAGAGTCTATTGTCTATTGGAGTGAAGAACAAAAAGGATGGAGAAGATTTATGATCGGAAACCTGATGGAGTGGAAAGCTATTGTATAAATCAGATTAAAAT
>USSR01000943.1 GCA_900557355.1 uncultured Bacteroides sp. | reverse complement strand
GATCATAACGGGAATACTTCTGCCATCATCGGCTGCAATCACAGCCTTCATAAACATATTCTGTCCAATCAACTTTCCATCTAATGTCATGACAAAATCCAATTCCGGAACAAATGCCGGATCGTTACGAAGTGTGTGGAGTACATAGTGTTCCAGGCAACCCGGACGATACACATTCCAGAAGCTTTCCCTTACCAGATTTTCTACCTCACGGTATTCATTTTCTCTTTCCAATCGAATGATAATATTTTCCTTCATTTTCTTTTTCTCCACTTCTTTATATAATGCTGCTAATACTTTTTTCAAACTGCTCTTTTATTCTTTTTTTATCCTTTGCTCCATCATACAGACTATAGTAGAAAAACATGATGGAATAAAACATGGTTGCTTTTTTATCTGCATCCACTATCTTCATGCTCTTGAATAAATCCTTCACATATTCTGCCGGACCGGACACAAGATACTGCTGATACAAAGCCTGCATCTCCTCATTCCGAAACTGCTCTAACGTAAGCATCTTTCGAAATGACGATGCAAAATCATTTTCTGTCCAATACGAAAACATAGATTTACTGTATTCCACGAAATTGTCCGTAGAAATCTCTTCATACTGTTCAGGTTCATTTTCCTTTTTATCAACAGGCATATCATATTCTCCTGCCTGTTCGCCATCCCCCTGCTCCATCTTTTTTACAATATGTTCAAAAATATCTCTCTTACTCTCATAATGCCTATACAATGCACCTTTTGTCATGCCAAGCTCACCCGCAATCTGACTGACAGAAACTGCTTCATATCCATCTCTCGCAAATAAATGTAATGCAACAATCAATATATCTTCCTTTGTAGTTTTTGACATACCCAAACCTCCTGTTCATAAAATAAACGACCGTTTACATTTTGTTTGTAGTAAACGGCCGTTTATTTGTCAAGTCAGATATCTCTACACATTTTTACATAACTTTTTTATGATAATTTTGTCTTTAATGGGAAACAGATGTCAATCTCCATATAACCATCTTCCTCTATCTTCCGATAAATATCAATAATCGGTCGCTCATCCAGCTCATTCTTTCCCTTAGGAGGACTCATAAACAAGGGGAAAACGATATAACACGATACAAGATGTAATGGAAAGGATACCAGTGAAAAGTTTAGTATTTTCAAGGGGGCGACGAGATTTTTATAACAAGATATAACAGTTATTAAATCCTTTAAAAATCGTCATCTGAAAACTGAAAGTTTCCATTTATTTCTTTTTGCGGTATTTGGGTTCAATACCTACTACATACGCTACCATAGCCGCAATACTAATAAGCATTGCACCCAATATAGGTATAATAATCAAACCCGAATTCTGCCCATCTAATAAAGGCAATCCAATTAACGTAAACAAAACACCATACACGCACCACAATATGCCCAAAGCACGATTATAGCCTTTCACATCTTCTATGGGCGCTACCTCAGCATTTGCCCAAAAACCGAAAGGTTTTGCTTTCTTGGAATTAAAATCATAAATGCCCATTACAATAAATAATACGCCGATTATTACCCAAATAACAAATGCTATTAATCTTCCTTCCATAATATGTATCCTTTCTTTGTAGTTCTGTAAATTCAAAGCTTCGCGAGCTTTGTACTTTCTTTAATTTTCTCAGTATTACTGAAAGTTTCAAGTGGAAATTATCAAATCAATTTTTTCGCATTATCTGCATTCAATTCAACATATCCACATTTTGGACATACATAACATGAAACAGTACTATTCTTTTCATTCTCAAAGATACCGTTTTTCTTATTAGTTAAATAAACAACCGTACCTACTGCATCTCCTTTTAATTTTGCTTTAATCATTTCCTCTTTACATCTTAAACAATCCATCTTTATTCCTCCATAAACTTCAAATCTTCACGTGACTACAGACTCAACAGAAGCCTGTAAGTTTCTGTTTTATTCCTGACCTTCTCGTATAAATGGTTCGTGAATCGCAGGATTTAACAATTCAGCATAGGCTCCCACTTTTCTAAATGTATTACCCATCATTTCTCTGCCTCGGTATTCTCTTATCTTATCCATATCGAACTCTGCATAAAAGATACCTTCGGAACAGTCATCAGCCACCAAAATGGTATTATCAACACATTCACCATTTTCATCCCAACATATAGGACTGTACGCACACGAACATCCCGCATTGACCCCATTGGGATTCGCCATTGCGATGCCCACCATATTCTCATATGCTCTTGTGGATAACGCCTGCAATCTTGGTTTCATAGAACCGCAATTGTTGGGAACGAGGATAATTTCCGCACCTTA
>USSR01000942.1 GCA_900557355.1 uncultured Bacteroides sp. | reverse complement strand
TAATATGGAAAACAGAAGTTTAGTCACCATTGCCGAGCATAGCAAGGAAAAAATCCTCTACATGATCGAGATGGCGAAGCAGTTTGAAGCCCGTCCCAACCGTAGGCTGCTGGAAGGGAAAGTGGTTGCCACCCTCTTTTTCGAGCCGTCTACCCGTACAAGACTCAGTTTTGAAACAGCAGCCAACCGCTTAGGGGCCCGTGTAATCGGGTTTAGTGATCCCAAAGCAACGAGTTCTTCGAAAGGCGAAACCCTGAAAGACACCATCAAAATGGTGAGCAACTACGCCGATATCATCGTGATGCGGCATCATCTGGAAGGAGCAGCCCGCTATGCCAGCGAAGTAACCACAGTGCCTATCGTCAATGCCGGAGACGGAGCCAACCAGCATCCTTCACAAACGATGCTCGACCTCTACTCCATCTACAAAACCCAGGGTACACTGGAGAACCTGAATATTTTCCTCGTTGGTGACCTCAAATATGGCCGTACTGTACATTCGCTGCTGATGGCAATGCGCCACTTCAATCCGACTTTCCATTTCATCGCTCCCGATGAGCTGAGAATGCCTGAAGAATACAAGATTTACTGCCGCGATCATGGTATCAAATACGTGGAACATACGGACTTTACAGAAGAAACCATAGCAGATGCCGACATCCTCTACATGACTCGTGTGCAGCGTGAACGTTTCACCGATCTCATGGAGTACGAACGGGTGAAGAACGTCTATATCCTGCGCAACAAAATGCTGGAACAGACCCGTCCTAATCTGTGTATTCTGCATCCCCTGCCCCGCGTCAATGTCATCGCATACGACGTAGACGATAATCCGAAAGCTTACTACTTCCAGCAGGCACAAAACGGTCTTTATGCCCGTGAGGCTATTCTCTGTGATGTATTGGGCATCACACTGGATGATGTGAAAGAATGATTTGACAAGTTTACAATTGAAGTTACATCAGAAAAACTATGAGCGAAAAAAAACAAGAGCTACAGGTTGCCGCATTAGAAAACGGTACTGTTATCGACCATATCCCCTCTGAAAATCTGTTCACCGTAGTCTCTTTGCTGGGACTTGAACACATGAACAACAATATCACCATTGGCTTTAATCTCAAAAGCGGAAAGCTGGGTACTAAAGGCATTATTAAGATTGCGGATAAATTTTTCTGCGATGATGAAATTAATCGTATTGCCGTGGTAGCGCCTAACGTGAAGCTGAATATTATCCGGGATTATGAAGTGGTGGAAAAACGTGAAGTTAGCCTTCCTGAGGAACTTCGCGGCATTGTAAAGTGTGCTAACCCCAAATGTATCACGAACAACGAGCCCATGGCGACGTTATTCCATGTAGTAGACAAGGAAAATTGCGTGATCCGATGTCACTATTGTGAGAAAGAGCAAAACAGGAACGAAATTGAAATAATATAAAAGCTCGTAACTCTTTAGTCATGAAACAAGACTGGAAGCCTGGAACAATGATCTACCCGCTTCCTGCCGTATTGGTAAGTTGCGGAAGCACTCCGGAAGAATACAACATAGTAACAATTGCATGGACGGGAACGATTTGTACGAACCCGCCCATGTGCTATATTTCAGTACGCCCGGAACGTTACTCCTACGAAATTCTAAAACGGAATATGGAGTTTGTCATTAATCTCACGACCAAAGATATGGCGCGTGCAACGGATTGGTGTGGCGTACGTTCCGGGAAGGACTACAATAAGTTCGAAGAGATGCATCTGACACCGGGAAAAAGTACTGTGGTCAATGCTCCCCTTATTGAAGAATCCCCCTTGTGTATAGAATGCCGTGTAAAGGAAATCATGTCACTCGGCTCGCATGATATGTTTATTGCCGATGTGGTAAACGTACGTGCCGACGACCGGAACCTGAATACGGAAACCGGAAAACTGGAACTGGCGGAAGCTAATCCACTGGTTTATGTACATGGAGGATACTATGAATTGGGTGAAAAGATCGGTAAATTTGGCTGGTCTGTTGAAAAGAAAAAATAAAATGAATGATTAACCGTTAGTGATAAGTGATGAACAAAGTATTGAAGAGCTTTATCCTGTGCCTTTTGCTTTTCCCCGCTACGATGTGGGGACAGTCTCATCTTGTGCCTGGCACGGCGGTTGAAGAACCTCTGAGCAAACACCACCATGACCGTCCGGTGAACTTCGGTATTAAAGGTGGCTTCACCTCTTCCCTTTTTCTTGTATCCAACCTTACATTGAACGGTATCACAATAGACGAGGTGCAGAATAACTATAAGATAGGTTATTTCGGTTCTGTCTTCATGCGTATCAACTTTGAACGCCACTTC
>USSR01000941.1 GCA_900557355.1 uncultured Bacteroides sp. | reverse complement strand
ACAATGCCGGGATTCTTAAAGAATGGATTTTACAAAAAGTAACTGCCCGTTCCAAGTGCTCCAATATACCTTTATATATCAGCTTCAACTGTAATCAACCGCCCAATTAAAATAGACTGGAATGGTGTTCCGCCATATAATCCGAATCGGGTCAGCCGTCCCGTTACAATGGCTAAGATAAACAGGCAAAGGGCAAATCTGCAAGTTCAAGCCCTAAGGGTTACGGATGAAATCTCCACCTTGCAGGTAGTATTTAATCCGTAAAACTTGCCTATTTCCCCTTTGCCGTATTTGGGAATGCCATTGCAACGAAACGACCGGCCCGATAAGACGCATGGATATAATTCAAGGGAGTTGAAACTACCCTGCACTTGATTTGCGGCAACTTCAACTCCCTCTCCTCCAATCTGCATAGGCTTGTTTTAGAAAGCCTTTCTGTGGTGCTTCTCCAACATTGACTGAATGTCACTCTCCCGGTACAGTGTCTTGCCGCCTAAAGCGATATAGGCAATCCGCCCGTTTGTCCGCCATTCCTGTAAAGTCCTGCGGCTTACTTTCAGCTTTGCCGATACCTCCCTATCGGTCAGGAAATGTTCACCGTCCAATAGCGGCTTGCCATGATGGACTAATTTTTCGATACAGTCGGACAACCTTTTCAACGAGCCGAAAAAACGTATCGCCCGTTCATTTTCTTTCGTGATGATTTCTCCCATAGTTATCTGCACCGCTTCAAATTGTCATCCATTAATTTCTTCACATCCTCTCTCCTGTAATTCATCTTGTGTCCGATTTGAGAGAACGCCAGCGTTCCGTTATCCCGGTAGGTTTGTAAGGTACGTTTTGATATACCCAGAATCTCACACACATCCTGATTGTCGAGCCACTCCTGAAGACGTTTCTCTCCGTGCTGTCTGCACAAGGTTTCCACCCGGCGGGCAAAGGATTCAAACCCCGCCATCATTGCCTCGAAGGTCGAGGCTTCCATGCTTACTACTTCCATTGTTCCTGATTTATTGATTCGTCATTTTTTGTTTCACGGGCAAAGGAATAACGAAGTTTTCATACCGCAATGGATTGTGTACCGACTGGCAGCTTGTGGCACCGGAATGGAAGCAACTGTCTCTTTTCCCTTGCAAAAAGAGGTATTCAACAGTCACGGATGAACTTTCTGTAATGGGTATTGGAGGAGTTGTTGTTAGTATCTTCTTTTATCTCCTCCAATGCCTCCAATACTCTGAGTTGCGCATCGGGGAATTTGCTGACCAACGCATCAAACAGATTTGTTCCCTGAAGTTCCAGAGCCGCACCGACACCCCTGCGTATCGTCTTTTCGTTCAGCTTGCCTTTATTCCCCGAAATGATATACCCCAGATTTTGAATATCTTCAAAATCATATTCTTCCGTATAACCGTGCGGATTCTCGATTGAAGAAACCGCAGCTATCAGGCTGTCCTTGACAATCTCCCTCACTCCGATACCCGTAGCGGTTGGGTATTGTTGCTTGACGACATACTTGAGTTGCCCCTCGACAAAACGCAGTTCAACACCGAAATAATTACAGTGACGCCACTCTTTGATGAAGATACTCATGGCTGTTTTCAAATGCCATCCTCTACTGCATAATCCGGCAGAATTGTTCGCAATCCTGATCGTCACAGACCAAAGACATATTGCCATTTTACTGCACCCATGCCATAACCAACTTCTGAACGGTTCCGTCATGCACCACAGATAGAGGTTCAGGATTATATCCGAAGCGAGCAGGATTTTCATTGCCATGTTCATTCTTCTGTCGGATTCAGGTTGTTATTCCGGTAGATATTGTCAATGTCATCTTTGAATACCTCCAAATGATGGCACAGGATGTTTTCCACATAACTGCTGATGGTCGCTTTGGAGGAATCCATCAGGTGGACGATCCGCATGAGCCTGCGATGGGTGTTTGCGGTGATATATAACGGCTTCCGGTAAGTGAAGTCCACCCGGTTAAAGAAATGTCCGTCATAATCTCCCCGTATTTTTCTTTTTCGCTTTCCAAGCTCCGTACTTTTCGGAGAAACAGTGCTTTCCGATTGTTCCGGTAACTGACCGGTTGCACGTCTTCCTTTTCTCCCGGCTCTTTTGGTTCTTCCTGCCCGATACTGCTTTTCCTCTCATCGAATTTCGGTCTTTTGTTCGCCGAATCTACGGGAATACCTTGTGATACCCGTTCAAGAATTTTGGTATAATCTGTCTTATTGTTCTCCGGCATGGTCGTTTCTGTTTAATCCTACAATCTGTTTCACTTCTTCTATCAGGAAGTCGATATTGCTCCCCCTGACCAATTGTTTGTCCCA
>USSR01000940.1 GCA_900557355.1 uncultured Bacteroides sp. | reverse complement strand
GCGATAACACTCTGTGATATATAGCGCAGCCACTTTATCACCCTACCGCCTTATCACTCTTTTTCCTCCTTTCTTCTCCAATATGAGCCAGCTTTACTTAATGTAATATCGAAATCTTGTACTCATAAGATGTAGGTATTTTGCTCCATATCCGGTTAAAACACCTAAATCCGGTTGCTTCTTATTGTAATTAGTGTTACTTTCGCAAACCTATATTAAAAACGCTTTTGGAGAAGTTACGGAATATACTGAAATGGTTCCTTCCTTTATTATTTATTGCATATTTAGGAGGAATTACGCTGTTTACTCACTCGCATGTGGTAAATGGGGTAATTATTGTGCATTCCCATCCCTTCAAAGGTGAACATAGCCATACGGAAGCACAGGTTGAAACGATATTCTTCCTTTCTTCTTTTGTAGCTTCTTCTCTGCCTGCTATTCTTTTCGCCGCATCGGCTTTCCTTATTTTGTTGCGTGTGCTGAGTGTTCCGGCTGTGGAACATGTCAAGTGCGTGCGGGTTCGTTGCGGCATCAGCTTGCGTGCACCACCTGTAGTTCATTGACAATAGGAGTCCCCCTTCCTTTTTTTATTAAAATCCATAAAAATAGAACTACATGAAAAAATATATCTTTTTCGTGGTGGGAGTAATGTGTACATTGCTCTCCCACACCGCTTATGCCATTGATTTAAATAAATCCGATGCCAATATCATCGGCCACGTACTGGAGAAAAAAACAGGAGAACACCTTCCCTATATGACAGTAGCCCTGAAAGGGACCACTATCGGAACCATGACTGATGGTACCGGACACTACTTTTTGAAGAACCTTCCGGAAGGTGAGTTTACGCTCTCCGTCAGTGCCGTAGGTTATAAGCCACAAGAACGAAAAGTAACCCTGAAACGAGGCAAGACACTGGAAGAAAACTTCGAACTGGAAGAAGACATGGTAGCCCTGGATGGTGTAGTTGTTACAGCCAATCGTAATGAAACCGCTCGCCGACTGGCACCTACCTTGGTAAAAGTCGTTACACCGAAACTATTCGATATGACCAATTCGCACACCTTATCGCAGGGGCTTGTATTCCAGCCGGGTGTACGTGTAGAAAATGATTGCCAGAATTGTGGTTACTCTCAGGTACGTATCAATGGTATGGACGGAAAATATACACAGATATTGATTGATTCCCGTCCTATCTTCTCTGCACTGGCAGGTGTCTACGGCTTGGAACAAATTCCCGCCAACATGATAGAGCGTGTGGAAGTGGTGCGTGGAGGTGGCTCGGCCCTATTCGGCTCTTCCGCCATTGCCGGAACGGTGAATATCATTACGAAAGAACCTCTCCGCAACTCCGGTTCGTTTGCTCACTCCATCTCCAATTTCGATGGTTCTGGTTCGTTTGACAATAATACCACGCTTAATCTTTCCCTGGTATCTTCGGACAACAAAATGGGAGCCTACATCTACGGGCAGAACCGTCACCGTTCGGCATGGGATTCCAATGGGGACGGCTTCTCCGAATTGCCCAAATTGAAGAACCAGACAGTAGGCATAAACGCTTATTATAGACTGAATCCCTATTCCAAGCTGAATCTGGAATATCATCACATGGAAGAGTTTCGTCGTGGCGGTAACCGCTTTGATCTGCCGCCTCACATTGCCGAAGATGCCAATTTGAATGGTTCCGGTAAGCCCGGACTGGTGGAGCAGATTGAACATTCCATCAATACGGGCGGATTGAAGTTCAGTGCCTTTTCCAAGGACCAGAAACATTCGTTCAATGCATACGCCTCTGCCCAGCATATCGTGCGCGATAGTTATTACAGTGCCTATGGGCATACCACAGACTTTACCGGCGTATTGGGTGCTCAGTATATCTATCATTTTGATAAGCTCTTTTTCATGCCTTCCGACTTGACGGGTGGTGTGGAATTTAACCATGATAATCTGGATGACAAGGCAACAGACATGCAAAAATACCGCGATGCTGCCCTGGCGGAAGATCCTACTGCAACAGGCGACCGTCTGCAACAGTTGATTGATAAGTATACGCCCGATCCTTTGAAGCAAATAGTGAACATAGCAAGTGTCTACGTGCAGAATGAATGGAAAAGTGAGCAATGGAGTTTCCTGATAGGCGGACGTCTGGATAAGAACAGTATTATGGATAAAGCCATCTTCAGCCCTCGTGCCAATGTCCGCTACAATCCTACACAAGATATAAATATCCGTTTCAGTTATGCCGAAGGTTTTCGTGCTCCGCAGGCTTTCGACGAAGACCTGCATATTAGCAATGTGGGAGGCGAGTTGATTTCCATCGTTCGTGC
The DNA here is from genome assembly GCA_900557355.1 of uncultured Bacteroides sp. Classification (GTDB taxonomy): domain Bacteria; phylum Bacteroidota; class Bacteroidia; order Bacteroidales; family Bacteroidaceae; genus Bacteroides. The sequence continues at coordinate 12 of USSR01000940.1, read as the reverse complement.
CAAGGATCTGTG
>USSR01000939.1 GCA_900557355.1 uncultured Bacteroides sp. | reverse complement strand
TCCCTTAATAAGTTCGGTTGTAATGAACGGGGTGCTTAGTGATAAATATTCTTTCTGATAAAACCTGGTGGGGCTTTTAATTTGTGATCGTAAGAAGACTTTATCTTTACGGTTATTGTGATAAACTCCTAAAAGTAATATGGCAATAATTGGCAATATCCAACGAATCTCTGCTTTTATAAGTGTGATAATACCCAATGCAGTGATTAATATGAGGATCATGCTACGCAATAGTCCTATCTCTTTCAGCATGCGGAGGCAGCTTCTCAGACGAAATGTCAGATACAACCGGAACATATCACTGTTTATTTATCTTGCTAATCAGCCATGTGGAGGCTTTCTTGGATGCTGTGGCAAAAACATTGTCCAGGAATTCTTTTATTTCTTTCATAACGTTGATAGTTGAGATGTTAAATATTTGTTTCCTGTAATGTTAGTCGTCTGTTTCTTGAATTAATCACATCAACAATCATTATTGAGAAGTGAAAGAAGGCGTCTTATCGCCCGAACTGTACCGCAAACCCTATATTAAGGAACGTGATATTATTCTTAAACCAACTGTGATCCACTCCGTCATCATACCCGTCCGTGTTTGATAATCGGGCATCAGGATTGGCAAACCAGTCTGCTGTGAGCATATCGAGCCGAAAGACTCCCGATACTTTCCTGGTAATACGGAATTCGTATCCCGTACCAAATGATAACCCGCAATATCCTCTTTGAAAAAGATGCCCATACCGATTTCCTTGTTGGTATGTCCGTTCCTGATAATTCATATAACCGATGCCGAACAACAGGAATGCACCTTGATTTCCGTTACTCCATAGATGGCGAAAAGTGATTGTGGGACGTGCGTAGTGAAGATGCATCTTGTCAGGTAAATCTGCTATTCGCAAGTAATCATACTGAACTCCCAGTGCAAAGTTCGGAGTGAAATAGTAGCGCCCTTCCAACATCAAATCATATCCCGTGCGGTCACCATTCTTACTGAAGAAGTCGTTGCAGTTTCCTTCTACATGCGGCAGCGTTAGTCCGCCACCCACTGCAACGCTGAAGGTTTGCGGCAGATAATCTTGTGCTTGCAGAGATGTGCCTGCATAACTCAGAAATGCAGTAAACAGAATGGGTAATAGTCGCTTCATCATTGCTTTTGGGGGGATTTATCGTTTTACGTATAGTTTATCAATCAGGTCCTGCCGTCCTATGCGGCGCAACTCATTGATGATGTTTTTCCGTTCTTCGGGCTTGTACCAGAAGAAGAACTGGCGTTGTGCCAGTTTTTCGCGAGGGGTTTTGGCACTGAACACAGGTTCCAGCGTATATGGATGATAACCGGTGTACCACGCTTCAGTAGCTATAGTCATGGGCGTAGGAGTAAAGTCCTGCACCTGTTCCAGATGGAAGTCCAGACGTTTGGTGATGACGGCAAGTTCGGCCATATCTTCTTCCCGGCAGCCGGGATGGCTGGAAATGAAGTAAGGGATGAGCTGTTGCCGCAACCCTTCTTCTTGATTAATGCGGTCGAATACCTTCTTGAACTCCTGGAACTGACTGAATGGAGGTTTACGCATGACATTCAACACCCGGTCACTGGTGTGCTCCGGAGCAACCTTGAGGCGACCGCTGACGTGGCGGGCAATGAGTTCGCGGGTATACTCCTGCGTACTTTTGTTGGTGGCAGAGTCTTTACTCTGATGCAATAACAAATCATATCTTACACCGCTTCCGATAAAACTCTTCTTGATGCCGGGCAGGGCATCGACTGCATGATAAATATCCAGCAACGGGCGATGGTCGGTATTCAGATTCGGACATACTTTGGGGTGGATGCACGACGGGCGTTTGCATTTCTTGCAGACAGCTTCATCGCGTCCCTTCATCCGGTACATATTGGCGGACGGGCCACCGAGGTCACTCAGGTATCCTTTAAAATCGGGTAGTTCCATTACTTCCTTCACCTCCTTAAGGATACTCTCTTTACTGCGGCTTACAATAAACTTTCCCTGATGCGCCGAGATTGTACAGAATGCACACCCTCCGAAACACCCGCGATGGATATTTACCGAAAACTTAATCATATCGTATGCCGGAATACGCTTACCCTTGTATTTAGGATGAGGTAGTCGGGTATAGGGAAGGTCGAAAGAGTGGTCCAGTTCTTCTTCAGTCAGAGGAGGATAGGGCGGGTTGACGACAACCGTCATGTTATCTACTTCCTGTGTGATGCGGGAGGCGGCATATTTGTTACTTTCTTCTTCAATATGGCGGAAGTTGGCAGCCTGTTTCTTTTTGTCTTTCAGGCATTCAGCATGAGAAAAAAGACGGATGTCTCCTTCTTCTGCCACGAAAGA
>USSR01000938.1 GCA_900557355.1 uncultured Bacteroides sp. | reverse complement strand
CATCGGCTTCTTCAATATTAATATCGGGAACTAAGAACTGCTTCTTATTCCCAGAAGAGCAGGAATACAACAATCCCAACCCTAAACATAATACTATACACTTTATCATATTCCAAATAAGACTTCAGTAAATTAATACTCATTTTATTTATCGCTAAAACCACTTAGATTTGGCTGTTTATTAACGAATTGTTGTTTATTGTAATCTCAGTTTATACTTTTACTTAATATACAAAAATAGGCTGGGAACATTAAAATAGTTACAAAAAGAACATTAATTCCTACTTAAAATAAAGATAGTAGTAAGAAACAGCTTCCAATAGAGAAAATTATTAATAACCGTCCGCATCCCCCATTATTCTCAAAACTATCGGGGAAGAGTTGGCATTACAATATATAGTGATAGTCTTATTAAAACTACCAGGAGTTTCTGCCTTATAGCTGACATCCAATAATATAGAATCCCCCGGTCGCACCGGTTCTTTTGAATAGGTGACTTCAGTACAACCACACGAGGTATTTACATCTTGTATCACCAGAAGGCTCTTACCTATATTCTTCAATACAAACGATGCTTTCTGCTCTTTTTGCCAATCAAAGTGGCCTAAAGATATAACAGACTTACCAACACTCGCTTCCGTTTGAATGACGTTTTTCTTATTGTCAGACTCCACTTTATCTCCCTGAATAATTTTCAGATAGAGTTCTTTTACTTTAGGATTATAAACAGGATTCCCTATAGCTACAATTCTATTACTCTTATCCAATAAAAAAGTTTGAAAAGCTATATCTGATGGAAAATGATTCAATTTATTAAAGGAGTCATTCACATCTATACAAACTGGATACTTAAAGTTTTCATGCATCAAGATATCCTCTATTTGGGCTTTATCTTTAGGGTGGAAAAAGAAAAATATAGGAATTCTTGAATGAGAACAAGTATCTAAATAAGAAATAAACTGATTCCATCCACGTAATCGCAGTTTACAAAAAGTACATTCCGCAGAATCCATATAAGATACAATCTTAAAATTTTCTTCTAAGAAGAAATTAAATGTATCCCGTCCCTGTATGGTAAAAATTGGATTATCAGGAAATAGAACTTCACGCTGCTCCCATTCCTTTAATAAAGAAATCAACTTTTCTTGTTTTGAGTTATTGCAGGAGACAAAAGACAAAGCTAAAAACAGCAATACACAATATTTTATCATTATTGAATCATTTTTATTATCAAATAATTTAAACTAAATTCAATGAATATATCTTTGAACTATAAGATCAGTATTTCTAATTATAGAATATTTCGCATTCTATTTTTACCAAGTAAACTACTATCACGTGTAGCATATTATATCAAATTCCTTAGCAGAAAATATTTCTCCAAGCACATCATTCCAACAACACAAAGAGGACAGATAATAAGGATTTCTAAAAAGCCATATCTATTTTATACAAAACATCCTCTTTTTCAAATGAATACAGTAAGATATATGAATCATCAAGAGACACGGCAAAATTACTAACCGGCGTTTTAAAAATAAGGCGTTTTACAGGATTTCCTTCCCAATCCCAAATATGAATTTCGTAGCAAAGATCTGCTGTATTTAATACCCCTAATTCACCTTGCGTTTTGCCTGAATAAAGCCCATATATAAATTTGTTCGTTACTTTCAATTTGAGATAGTTCACGGTCAAAGAGCTTAAGTCTACACCTTGCATATCAGCTTTAGAATACGCAGAAGGGATTGATTGATTATTGACATATTCATTTTCTGATATAACATTTCCATTTGCATCGTAAATACGCATTAAAGGAAATTTATCGAATAAAGCAACGAATCTATCATTATTAGCATTGCTTGCCATTATTTTTGAGAATAGCATGTTTCTATTTTTCGTATCTATTGAAAAATCAACTTTTGGATAGTCAGAGCCGAAATCTGTTATCTCTTTAGTAGATAAATCACAACTTATATATTCCTTTGCACTTTCCCCCAGCATATTATATCCCAACAGCTTATTTCCCATCAAGAAACTGTTCAATATATTCATATACTCATCAGGAATCTGATATTCACCTGTCAATGACAGTTTCTTCACTAATGCATCAAAAGATACAATCTTCTGCTTATCAATAGAACGATAAGTAAAAGCGTTCAATCCAGTTCTCTGCAAAAAAGGAAAAACGGCAACCTCTTCTGCAGGCCCTACTCCTTTATGAATGAAATCTCCAACATAATTCAACTCAGGCAAAGAAAAGATCTGAAAAAACACATCATTCTTAATATCAACCGTTACTAAGAAATCACCTATAATCAGCATATCACCTATACAAAACAATACAGGTTCAACATTTACAG
>USSR01000937.1 GCA_900557355.1 uncultured Bacteroides sp. | reverse complement strand
GATGCCTTGTTGCAGATTCTCAGCCCGGAAGAATATCCATAAGAAACTGACGAATGAAAAGGTAAGTAACCACGAGAAGAAATTGAAGACTGGAGTATTGGGCAGCCGGTTTAACCATGGCTTATTGAGTTTCTGGATGATGAGACCTACTCCGTGAAGTCCTCCCCAAATAATAAACATCCACGAAGCTCCATGCCATAATCCGGCTATAAGCATGGTTGTTATATTGTTAAGGTAAGTGCGGAAACTTTCTTTTCGGTTGCCTCCTAAAGGGATATAAATATAGTCTCTCATCCAGGTAGACAGGGAAATGTGCCATCTTCTCCAAAACTCTTGCAGATTAGTAGATTGATAGGGAAGGCAAAAGTTCTTGCCTAAATCAAATCCCATGACAGAAGCTATTCCGATACTCATATCGCTATATCCGGAAAAGTCGCAATAAATTTGAGCACTATATCCTATGACGGCCATTACCCCCTCGAAACCGGAGTATTGTAACGGAGCATCGAACACCCAGTTATTGTATTGTGCAATGTAATCAGCAAATACTGCTTTCTTGATAATTCCGATGATGATAAGCCATAGTCCGCCATATATCATCTCTTTCCTGATGTATCTTTTACTCTGTATTTGTGGGAAGAACTTATCCGCCCTCATGATAGGTCCGGCAAGTATTAATGGGAAGAAAGACAGATAGAAGAGGTATTGCAGGAAAGAATTGGTCGGCTTAATTTTTCCCCGATATACATCAGTTATATAACTGATGGTTTGAAATGTATAAAAGGATATGCCGATAGGCAGGAATATGTCGAATGGCTGCAGGTTATTTGCCAGTAGATTATTCCATGTCTCAAGGAAAAAGTTACTGTATTTGAAACTGAACAAGAGACCTGTGCTGAGGCAGATGGAGTAAATAAGGTAGAATCTTCTTTTCCATTGGCTTTGAGACTTATGAATAAGAATAGCCAATGCCCAGTCGATAAATGCAGTGCCGGGTAATATGAGAAACATAAATCCGTTAGCCCGATAGTAAAAGTATAGACTGAAAGCTGTAACATAAAGCATCATTTGCGCTTTCTGCCTGCGTATGAGCGAGTAGACAGAAATAAATACGATAAATATGATCCAGAAAGTTCCGGAAGAAAACAATATCGGTTCTCGCGTCTGTAGAGAGAATACAGATTGTAGTGAAGTCAATATGTTGTTGAGGATTTCCATGCTTGTCATTATTTAATTGGTGCAAGCAAAATCGTATTTCCTTGCCGTGGGGCTTGTCTGTCGGGTTTGTCTAAACGGATTGGATATTTGCTTTCATGTACTATCCATGAAGCGATACTGTCCATCCATTGGGAGGCGGAAGCTAAAGTAGGATGTGCTCCGTCTGACGAACGTTCGAAAGATAAATTGAACGATGGGAAGAAACGACCTTCCCCTGTTTGCTCATAAATCATTCTATTGATACCGGTATCTTCTTTCCAATTGGGAGGTCCGATCCATATATAAGGCTTATTATCAATCTTTTTGATAATGCTTTGGATATATTTACTTCGTTTATCCAAGTCTCTTACGAATAACTCATTGGCACCAAGACATAATATAATGTAGGTAGGTTGGAACTGCTCTAAATAATAAGATAATGTATCTGTTCGTGCCCATAATCGGGTGGAAGAGCTATACCAGATTACATTCAAAAGCTCATGTCCATTGAGATAAGCATATTGTCTCATGCGTTTGCTGAGTCCTTCCAACATAGAGTCTCCGAAGAATAATATACGTTGTGAAGTAGTGTCTGTGGTGAGAGTGTCTTGTGGTGTGGAAGTAATCGTATCTGTTATAATAGGTATATCGGGGATGTTTTCTGCGGGAAGTATTTGTTTCCCTATTTCGCTTTTTTCCAGCGTGAAGTTGCCTATGGATATTTCTTTGTCGGATATGGAATAGGATAGTATGAATAGTAAAGGTATTACTAAAATACCGATTAGCTTTGCATATAAGAATCTTTCGGGCTTCTCCTTCTTCATATCTATCCACTTCAGATGTATGCAAATGTAAAATTATACATTGGCTTTTCCAAATGAAATAGTGGATTGTTAGTGTTTGGGCATAAAAAAAGGAGTACCGCTGTACTCCAACCTTTGTTAACCTTAAAATCTAATACTATGAAAAACATGCTGCAAAGATACGGACTTTTCTGTTGTTTGCAAACGTTGCATTCGAAAATATATGTTTTCTAACATAGTTTAATAGTTGGATTATTCGTATGCTTAATTCCTATTGGTTAAAAACTCCATTTCATTAGTTTTATGTATCTTTGCCTATCTATTTAGAAATACATAAGTTTATATAGCAATGGCATTTGAAGCAACAAAGAAGGAGTGGAG
>USSR01000936.1 GCA_900557355.1 uncultured Bacteroides sp. | reverse complement strand
CAGCCGCAGCAGCTGACACTGTAGCAGTAGATAGTGCAGCAGTTGTAGCTGAATAATTTCAGAACAACACACTGAGAGAATTGAAAGTCTGACGTGCGAAAGCACGAACAGACTTTTTTTTATACCCTTTTGTTTCCTTAGCCCTACAATTTTTCCTACATTCATATTCTTATTTATTTTAAATTATTCTTATCTTTGCTTGGCAACATTAAATAATAACCTTATGAAAATAAAACCGTCAAACAAATTAAAATACTTAGCGACAGAATATAAGTTGGGTGACTTCTTCCGCAATTTCATTGCAGTAGTATTAGGCATTATTCTCACCTTTGCCGGAAGCGACTGGATTACAGAACGCAACACCCAAAAGGAAATAAAGAAATCACTGCAACTGGTGAAAAGTGAGCTTCTTCTGAATAGGGAAGAAATAGAAGCTATGGGAAACAGAGTAACTTTGGAACAACGTGCCGCAAATTATCTTTTTGAGAATAAAGACAATGCAAGTAGAATACCTAAGGATTCCATTAATAAATATTTCCCTCTTCTTTTTCAATGGAGCAAATTCACATTCACCAATGATGCCATAGAAATGCTCAAAGCTTCTGCACTTATTCAAAAAATTCAGAACAAAGAACTTGCCCTGCAAATAATCAAAGCATACGGAGCCATCAAAGCCGCTGAAACATCTTTTGAAACATATAGTAATATAAAAGATCATGTGCAAAACGACTTCAATGATAATCCCAAAGTAAAGTCTTATGCATACAACCTGACGAGGCTAAGAGAAAAAACCGAAGATATCGTAAAAGACTTAGGGCAACAACTTCATCTTCTATTTACCCTACCGGAAGGTTTACAACTCCTTCAAGCAATCCCCAATATACAAAAAGCACGAATTTATTTCGCCTGTGTAGAAGAAATCGATAAAACAATCGAAGCTATCGAAAAAGAATGCGAATAAACCAACAGCTGAAAGAATAAATGAAAAAGAAACTGAAAGAACTCATTACATCCCCTACCACAACAAGACGGTTAGGAGATTTTATCTGTAATTTTACAGCAGTAGTATTAGGCATCATTATCACTTTCATAGGCAGTGATATGATCCAAGAACACAATAAAAAGAAAGAGGTTACACAAGCTTTACAATTGGTGAAAAGCGAATTGCTCATCAACAAAGAAATAATAGAGGATATGAAGGAATTAGAGATATTCAACAAACAAGGAGCATGCTATCTGCTTCAATATAAGGACAGAATAAATGAGACATCCTCAGATTCTTTAAACTATTACAATTATTTTCTTTTCCAATCAAGAGACTTTCTTCCTCTTACCGACGCTATGGAAATGCTCAGTGCATCTTCTCTAATGCAAAATATTGAAAGCAAAGAGCTTGTTGTTCAAATCATTCAGGCATATGCCGTTATTAAAAGTTCACATAAGTTTTATGAAGGCTTTTCCAAAACAAAAGAAAATATGACAGCAAAACTTAGCGATCGACAAGATTTTCAGGAATTCTCTAATAAAGGTAAGACGACGCTGAGGGAAACCTGGAATTTTGTTTTTAACCTCCCGGAAGGCCTTGCTGCCATACGGCAAATCTCCTATATACATGATGATCCGCAGCTTACGTACAACCATCACCTAGAATTAATTGACGAAACCATCAAAAGAATTGACAAGGAGTATTAGGTGACGTTAAAAAACAAAGTGGTATAATGGGCGTTCTATTTTTTTCCAATAGGAAATTTCTTTCCCAATAGGAGAAAAAGAATTTAGTAATAGACTAATAATACGAATCAATAGTTGAATTTAGTTTCTCTCAGGTGCGGGTTGATTTCTTTCAGAGCGGTTTTGAATTAAATGATGATTTATCAGTTCGCTTTTGATAGTCAGTACTATCTGTCATCCTGAGCTTGTCGAAGGATCTACTCTCTTAGCGCAACACTACGCTAACAATAGGAGAAGAGATCCTTCGACTACGCTCAGGATGACAGATAGTACTGCTTAATCATTTGCTTCATTACTTTTCCGTTTTGAAACAAATGCTCATTTATATGTACCAAGTTATTTTTAAGCATTACTAAGTTAACATACTTATCACATCCGGTAAATGCTTATCAAAAATAAAAAGCCCGGCTCCTCTCGGAAACCGGACTTTTTCTATATATGAAATATTCAATTATGCTTCTTCAGCAACAACTTCGAAAGGAATCTCTACAGAAACTTCCTTGTGCAGCTTGACGATAGCTTTGTACTGGCCAACTTCTTTCACAGCATCTTTTACAACGATGATCTTACGGTCAATTTCATGACCTAACTTAGCCAATTCATCTGCAATCTGGATGTTACCAACAGAACCGAAGATAGTACCGGTTGAGCTAACTTTAG
>USSR01000935.1 GCA_900557355.1 uncultured Bacteroides sp. | reverse complement strand
TCGCATTTTGGTGTGCTGCAGGTCTTCCAGAATTCCTTCCCGTTTCTTTTCCAGTATCCATTCGTATACGGGCACACCATAGAGGTTTTTGAAAAGTCGGCGGAAAGTAGTGGTCGTATATCCTCCCAGATGCGCAAATTCTTCCACGTTCTTCACGTTGCTGTAATTCTGCATGACGAAATAGTGGAAACTTTCCGTATAAGTGCTGATCGGATAGAAGAATGAACCCAGTTGGGGCAGCGGATAGAAGTTGGTAATCAAGAAAACCAGTTCTTTGCATTTTAAGTCGATATACTTGCTGCAAGGGTTTTCTTCAGCGAGGAATTCGGGCATACTGGTGACAAGGTGGTAAAGCCTTTCGCTCATAATCAGTGGAGTGTAGGTCAAAGGAGCTTCCGCCTGTTCCATCATTTCCTTATATCGGTCTTCGCAAAGCAAAGGCAGTTCGTTGAACCAGTAGACAACGTATTCAACATCTGTCAGTGCCAGTATTTCGACCTTGGAGCCAATAGCTTGCAAAACAATTTGTCTCTCGCGTAACGTTATTCCAGGATGCTCTTCGCTATTGATAAGTAATTCGCCCTTTATCATAAAAAGCATACAATTCTGCGTACACTTATCCTTGGGGATATGCTCTCCTTTAGGTAAGTTTCTATATACAAGGATATTCTCAACATTTTTTGGACATCCCGTACAGTTGGTATATTGTATGCAAAATGAATCTCCTGGCATGAGTTTTATGCGTGATTTATTATCTTAACGGAACAAAGATAGGCTTTTTTTGCGGAAAATGGAACTCTTTCTTTTATTTATGTTTTAGTAGAAACCTGCAAATATTATTCTTATCCCTTTGGATGATGTTAGAGAATTCAATATTTATCTGTTGTAAATTTCTGAATAGAAAACTTTATGTTGATTTTTGGAAGTATTATAGTTGTTTTTGAACATCTGTTTGCTTTTGATATGCGTATTTTTGCGATCTAAACGTTTTAATTATCAATCATTATGCTAATGCTAAGAAAAATTGTATTCTTCCTTTTTGTGTTTGTTGGATTATCATTGTTTGCACAACAAGACTATATGGTCAGTTCTTATGTGCGGGGTAATTTTTACAACCGTGGTCGTATTTCTACAGAAAGCTTGCGGGCAAGTGACGACCTTATTTTCTTGAATGTTCATCCTAATAAAGGCGGATCATTGTCATTTGAGAATCCACGTGTATTTCAGGGAAAAGGGGTGACCACTTGGGAAGATTTGATTAAATCGGTTCGTGCAAAAGTAAAAGGTACAAAAGTGAAAATACGTTTGGGAGCTTCCAGTGGCGAATGGAAAGCGATGGTGGCCGATGAGGCCGCTCGTACGACGTTTGCAAAGAACATAAAGACTGTACTGGAAAAGAATAAACTGGATGGCATTGATCTTGATTTTGAGTGGGCGGAAAATGAGAAAGAATATAAAGATTATAGTTTGGCTATCCTGAAGATGCGGGAAGTGTTGGGAGACAAGTATCTTTTCAGTGTATCTCTGCATCCTGTTTGTTATAAGATTAGTAAGGAAGCTATTGAAGCAGTTGATTTTATTTCACTTCAGTGCTATGGTCCTTCACCGGTTCGTTTTCCGATAGAGAAATATTGTTCGGATATACAGATGGTATTGGAGTATGGTATTCCGAAGGAAAAACTGGTAGCCGGGGTTCCTTTTTATGGTGTGACTAAAAATAATTCAAAGAAGACGGAGGCCTATTTCAATTTTGTACAGGATGGACTGATTACGAGTCCTTCACAGAATGAGGTGATATATCAGGGGGATACTTATGTGTTTGATGGTCAGGATAACATTCGTATCAAAACCCGTTATGCAAAAGAACAAAAATTGAAAGGCATGATGAGTTGGGATTTGGCTACGGATTTGCCGTTAAATGACAGCAAGTCATTACTAAAAACAATGACTGAAGAATTGAGGAAATGACTTAGCTCTCACGGACACAGGTTGTACCTTTTCTTTTTGTAGATGCTATTTAACGGATTCAGTTTTAATAGATTCCCCTCTCCTTTATATAAATCAGATTTATAAAATGCCTCCTAAAAGTTTTGTATTAAACTTTTAAGAGGTACTTCTTTTTGGGCAGGAGCAAAATTCGTTTTTTAAAACGTATGAAACGTAAGCGGCTTCCCTCTTTTTATGATTGTATAATCTGCTTCAGGTAATCCGAAGGCGAGACGCCGAATTCTTCTTTAAAGCATTGGCGGAAATATCCCGTACTGTTCATTCCTACTTTATAGGCGATTTCAGAGATGTTGAACTTTCCTTCAAGCAGTAAACGTTCGGCATTCTGCATTTTCACTTTCCGGATATATTCGTTAGTCGATAATCCCGTTAGTGCTTTCATTTTCCGGT
>USSR01000934.1 GCA_900557355.1 uncultured Bacteroides sp. | reverse complement strand
TACTATCGGTGCTGATTTTGGCAGTATTGTTCAATATGTGCTTTGTATATGGATGCTGGTATTTTAATGCAAAATCTGTTTTGGAAGTGATAGTCTTTATTATTGGACTTATTGTTTTGAGGAGAGACACATTGAGGAGTTCTGCGCTAATGGGAACGATTAGTATAGTTCTTGCAGTTTTACTTGATATGGTTATTCCATTTCATTTTGGATAAACAACTTCCTGGTTCGAAAGACTGATGGCGGATCAATAGAAGTTGTGATAGAATGAAGAAAACGATTTGAAGTGCAAATCGGTAGTTATGGAGATGAAAAATGTATTTCACAGACGAAAAAGACTATATTATGCGAATGATAAAAGAAATGGTAAGAGTATTATTTTCTTTAATGTTTGGGAAAAAGTATGTTTCTGTTGAACTTGAAAAAGAAAATAAATATGAAGTATCAGGGAAAAATTTGAAAGATTTTCTTGATATGATTGATTCTGGGCAAATTAACGAAGCAGAGAATATACTTTTAGATAGCATTGATTATACAGACAGAAATGAGGTAATGGCAGCAGCTCTTTTCTACCAATACCTTAGTGAGAAGGATAGTGAGTTTTTGAAAAATAACAATTATACAAAAGAAGAAGTGCTTTCTGGTTTTAAGCAATTACTTATGCAGTCAGGATATACTGATTTGCTATGTTTGGTCAAAGCTGAAGAGTAATGTAGAAAATTCAAAGAGATAAGAGTGATTGGCTGAAAGGAGAAATTGTATTATTTGTTCTATATTGTTTTTGACTTTATGATGGCAGTGATTATGTTTTTGTTTGGAATGTGGTTTTATAAATCAGAAGGAAAAGCTGCTAATTTCTTGTCGGGTTATAATATGAAATCAGCGGATGAACGAAAGAAATACGATGAGAATGCTATGTGTAAGGCATATGGAAAAAGAATGATGTTTATGTCAGTTCCTTTTATTATTGGAATAATCATAGATATCCAATATCTAGGAATTGGTTGTTTGATTGCATGGGGGATATGGTTTATTATGTTTGTTTTGTTGCTTATTGATAGACATAAAAGAGAACGTTAAATTCAAGTTTGGAGAATTGAGAAAATCGGAAGTTGAGGAGAGAACAGATGAAATACTTATACTTGCATGGATTGGGACAAAATGCAGGCAGTTGGAACAAGGCGATAGAAGCAACAGAAGTGTTGGATCATAGCGTATGCTTGGATTTGTCGGAAATGGTCAAAGGCAAAGCGGCAACATATTCCACCCTCTACTCTGCTTTTGTGGAATTGTGTGATGCAGAAAATGAGGAAATCATTTTGTGTGGTCTTTCCTTGGGTGGAGTGTTGGCACTTAACTATGCGATAGACTATCCCCAAAAAGTAAAGGCATTAGTTTTGATTGCAACGCAGTATAAGATGCCAAAGAGATTATTAAAACTGCAAAATACACTATTTCGTTTTATGCCACAGTCGATGTTTCAACAAACCGGCTTTGGAAAACTCGATTTTATAAGTCTGTGTGACACCATGGTGGCACTTGATTTTAGTGATTCATTGAACCAAGTCTCCTGTCCTGTATTGGTCGTTTGTGGAGAAAAAGATAAAACCAACAAAAGAGCATCTATCGAACTTGCAGATATTATGAAGCATTCCCAATTCAAAGAAATTCCGAGAACCGGTCACGAAGTGAATTTGGAATCTCCGGAAGAATTAGCCTCCTTATTGCGAGAGTTTTATAAAAGTATCTGACAACTTCAAATTTGACAGTGAATATTCTATGTTTTATAATGCAAAAGAAAAACTGTTAGAAATACAGGACATACAGATGAATTATATTACTTTTGGAAAAGGTGAGAAGCCTTTGATTTTGATTCAAGGTCTTAGTACCCGTAGCATAAAAGGGGCAGCATTTTCAGTGGCTTATATGTATCGAATGTTTGCAAGAGATTATAAAGTTTATCTGTTTGATCGCAGAGAAAATATTAGCGATAGCATAACAGTAAGAAACTTAGCGACAGATATAGCAATGGCGATGGATACATTAAAGATTACAAATGCTGATATCTTTGGTGTATCACAAGGTGGTATGATTGCTCAATATCTTGCAATAGACAGACCAGATTTAGTAAATCAGTTAGTCCTCGCAGTAACACTTTCGAAAAATAATGAAACAGTCGAAAGGACAGTCAATGATTGGATTCATATTACGGAACAGAATAATATGAAAAAGCTGATTACAGATATGGCTGAAAAGATGTATTCTGACATTTATGTGAAACGATACAAACCGTTTATGTCATTATTAGCGGTTTTGCAGAAACCAAAGAATGTACCAAGATTTATCGCGTTGGCAAAAGCTTGCCTTAGTTGTAAAGCTTATGACGAATTAGATAAAATTCA
>USSR01000933.1 GCA_900557355.1 uncultured Bacteroides sp. | reverse complement strand
GATTTAATTCCGAAGGTCGCGGACGACGTACAAATTCCTGAATAAAGAATGGTGTTTGTGTCAGTGCAAATACCCAACTGAACATGAGTGATACACCGATAACAATTACCAAAGAGGATAACAATTCACCTGTGATATGCGGTGAATAATAAATAGGCAGGAATGTCAGGATAGCTATGACTGTAGCTGCCAATAGGGGTAAAGCGGTAGCAGAACATGCTTTCATGATGGATGTACGTTTTCGCATTCCCCGTTGCATATTTACCAGTGCAGAGTCGGAGACTACAATGGCATTGTCTACCAGCATTCCCATAGCAATGATGATGGCCGCCAATGACATACGTTGCAGGGCAATTCCCCCCGCCAGCATCACAATTAGTGTAGCAAAAATGGAGAATACCAATCCGCTGCCTACTAATAAACCATTCTTGAAACCAATAAAGAAAAGCAGGATGGCCACTACAGTAATAACAGATACTATCAGGTTGATAATAAAACCTTGATTGGCTACGGCAGACTCATGTCCTTGATCATAGATAGAGGTGAGTTCGAAATCTTCCGGTATGTTCTTTTTTAATTCTTTGATGCGTGTTTCGACCGCCTTTGCCATATCTACCACATTACCGGTAGGTACAGTGGAAATGGCAATGCCTACGGCTGGTTTCTCATCTATGCGCATCAGGTTGCTGGCAGGAGTTTGGTAACTTTCGTTGATGTCGGCAATATCTCCCAGACGGAAATGCTCTCCACTACGTGAAACAATGGTGAGTTGGCGTATCTCGTCCAGCGAATAGAAATTACCTGTGGACTCGATACGGATACGTCCTGTACCAGCCGTAATTCCACCTGCATCCACTACCTTGTTCTGGGCATTGAATGCATTGGCTATGTCCGCTGTAGTGATGCCACTGTGGGACATTACTGCCGGACTGACTACTACATCTATCGTAGGTGTTTGCGTTCCGTAGATTTCGATACGGGCAACATCCTTTACTTTTAATAACTCATTCTTGATAAGCTTTGCCTGATCTTCCAGTTCACGATAGCTGCGGCCTTCGCTTGTCAGTCCATAGAAAACACCCAATACATCGCCGAAGTCATCATTCACAACTGATGGACCGGCACCGGCGGGAAGCTTGCTTTGTGCATCTCCTACTTTACGTCGCAGTTTATCCCAAAGCTGTTGCATCTCATCGGCACGTGTCTCTTTCTTTACATATACGGTGATTTTGGAAAGCCCCGCACGGTTTTCCGTTTTCAGGTAATACAGTTCGCCTAAAGACTGGATGGCTTCTTCCAATACATCCGTCACTTGGCTTTGTACCTCTGAGGGAGAGGCACCGGGATAAGGAGTCAGTACCAATGCCTGTTTGATGGTGAAAGGAGCATCTTCTAGTTTCCCCATCTTGATGTATGAAAAGAGTCCGCCGGCAAGTACCAGTACCAACAGGAGAATGGTAACCGAGCGGCGTTGCAGGAAATATTTGATTAGTTTCATGATGCTTACTGTTTCATTGGTTTTTTACTTTCATACCATCCGACAGGAAACGCAGGCTACTTGTGGCTACTATTTCACCGGGTTGTAATCCGGCAGTGATACCTGCATTGCCGTGTGGCAGTAAACTACTGACGGTTACTTTGCGTTGGCTGACTATGCCGCTTTCAGGATGGATTGCCCACACATAACTACCCACTGTGGGACGGTTGCATAAGGCCGTTTGTGGAATACAAACCAACTGGGTGGCAGTACTATCTGATAATTCCGGGAAAGTTCCTTCAAAACGCACCTTACCTGACATACCAGCCAGTAACCGGGCTTCCTTATTGGGCAACAGTGCCGTCACCAGATAAGAAAGATTGTTCTGTGTCGTTCCTTTGGAAACTTCTGCAATCTGCGCTTTTAACTTCATGTTCGGTTGTACGTCCAGGGTCAGTTGTACGTTTTGCCTGGGCTGAACACGGTAGGCGATATCTTGCGTCACGTATGCTTCTATTTTCAACTGGTCTATATCGATAAATGTTAATACGGGCTGACTGGCTTTAACCTCCTGGAATTTCTCTACATAGACTTCACCTACATATCCGTTGAAGGGGGCTATCAGCCGGGTATCTTCCAGTTCGTTGACCGCTGTATCAAAAGCTGTCTTGGCAGAAGTATATTCCGCCCGTGCTTTCTCGTAAGTACTGGCAGAAAGATTGTTTTTCTGGTAAAGCGCACTGATACGTTCGTACTCTGCCTTTGCCTGGCGGTAGACGGCTTCGGCACGTTCACGTCGGATGCGATAATCCCGCGGGTCGATTTCTGCAATAATATCTCCACGGCGGTAATAGTTTCCGGCATAGACATCCAGCCGGTCGATGGGGCCACTGACACGGAAAGAAAGTTCTGTGGTACGGAACGGTTGGGTGATGATGGGGAACT
>USSR01000932.1 GCA_900557355.1 uncultured Bacteroides sp. | reverse complement strand
TCGCTCCATGAAATGATACGGATTAATACGTCCGAAAGGTGAAACAACTGTTCCTTTCACACCCTGAGGTATGTACTTATTGTAGTCCCAACAGATGGCAGACATATCAGATCCCTGCTCCATACGTTCGCAGCAAAGTTTCATAATGGCCTTTAGCCATGGATAGAAATGCTCGGAACGCATCCGCTCAAAATCTCTGTGCTCGTAGTATTCCGTATCATCCTCCACCTCAAAAGGAAGTTCGCTTTGTCGTATCAGTTCACAGGCAATTTCTGTAGCGTATTTGTGAAACCCCGCTCCCAGCAGATTAGTCTGACAATCGCCTGCAATGACTATCTCATCTCCTTCCGGTTCATAATTAAAGAATATATTTCCCAAACGACAAAGAGATAACTCAGAATAGTCTTCTGTATGGCTGGCAGATATATTGTTCCGGGCTGCAACCGCATCCAGAGATTCCTGAAAGGAAGAGATATTTTTGCACTTTGTTGTTAATCTGAAACCTATGCTCATAATAGTAATATCTTTATTATTAACGATTTATTATTTAATCTTCTGATTCGTCATCCTCCGTTTCAAACAGCCTGTACAAGTCGCAATCCTGACGGAAATCAGAAAGATAGAAGCGATATTGAGGATAATCCTTCAGGAAAGGGATTATCTTTTCCATAAATGCCGGCTTATCGAATAGCAAAAGGTCGATGTAACACGTACCTGTACCAACGGCACCGCCTAATAAAAGTCCCAGGCCTTCCGGAGAAAGCAGTTCTTCTGAAAGCCGGTCTTCCAGTTCGTAGCGGAAATCCAGGGCTTTCTTTGCATCTCCTTCCTTTTCGTTCTTGAACGGGAAGGCAATGAACATAGCCTGTGCACCGAACCGGTTCAGTTGATCGAACAGCTCAGTAGAACCGTTATAATAATTAGCTACCAAAGGTTGGAAGCATGAACTGCCTGCAACTACATCAAAACGCAGTTCTTCGTTCTCCTGCGGCTCAAAACGATAGCTTATATAGACTTGCTGCGGATTATCAAACACTTCCTTATCGTGGGCTTTCAGAGTATCTACGATATATGTCCTCAATGCAGGAAGAGATATTGCATCTTCAAGCGGAGCATCGGCACGTTCCACATCGGCAATATACTGGTACGACAATCCCTCACCCAGCATAATTTCCATCATGATATAATAGGCATTGTAACTTTGAGTTTCTTCCAACGAACACAGGTCTTTATCATAAAAACGGATACTGAAAGCATTGATATTTTCCTGATAAGTAACGGCTACCTGCACCTGATCCATAGCCACATTTACGCCATACATGCCAAATGAGAAACTCGAATCAGTACCTTGATTGAAAGGGAAGAAGTGCCATTTGTCCTTGAATTGCTCAGGCAACTGCGACACAACGTAGGGATAGAGATAGAACAGGGAAGAATGACCTTCAACAGAGAAAGTAAATTCATAGTCCCCGCCCAGATTAAAGTGTACCTCTTCGTTTATCAGATTTGTTCCGGCCGTGATAAACTCCACCGCATTTTCACTATCCGACTTCCCACGGTTCTCAACGATCTGCGACAGCTTCTTTTCGTTATCAGTAAACCATTTCCAGAAGTCCTGTACACGTTTACGAAAAGGAATCTCAGTATGCTCATCAGTATCTGTCCAAGCATCAATTTTCTCTTTTAATGTCTTATCCATTATTTATTGCCATTTAAGTTACCAATTCATAATCTCACTCATCCCCAAAGATAATGATAAGAGTTAAATAGCAAAAACATTCACATAACAATCAGAAATAAAAAAATAAATTCACCTCTGCAAATGCCCTCAGAGCACTTACAGAGGCGAAAAATCGTTTCTTTTAAATAATCCGTCCCTCCCTTTTGACATTTTGTTTTTTTTGCATATTCAGAATGCTTTCTTTGTGTACGGAAAGAAGGGAAAACGTAAATTCACAAGTGAAAATCCATAGTCAGCAGATTAATAATCCGATACAAAAATACCAACAACTCTAAAAAAGCGAAAGTATCATCTAAAAGTGCCTAAAACAGCTTCTTTCTGCCGGATATACAGATGGCTTGTTTCCGATATATAGATCGCTTGTATCCAATCTATATATCGGATGTGTTGCATCTATAGATACTGTATGCCGGATGTATAGATCCTACGTGTTGGGAATAGTGATTCAATGTATAAAAAGCGTATAAGTTGTACATAGAATGCAGAAATAACGTATTTGTATGCATTAATTCAGAAGTAAATTCTCTATTCTCTGCTTTTATGAGGATACGCTTGTCAGTAAAAAAAGCATTTTAGCGACACTTATTTCAATATTTTGCAATCTTTCTGACATTGATTAAAAATCCAATTCCTGTCCCGCTAACTTTATTTTGTACTTGCCAGCATCAAGACGGCATTGTTATCGTTCAGTTCGTAAACAGTGT
>USSR01000931.1 GCA_900557355.1 uncultured Bacteroides sp. | reverse complement strand
GCGGTGCTAAAGGAATGGCACACATCAAAGCACTGCAAGTGATCGAAGAAGCCGGAATTCCTATTGATTATATAGCCGGCACCAGCATGGGAGCTATCGTAGGCGGTCTTTATGCCATCGGTTATACTCCGGAACAATTGGATAGCATGGTACGAAAACAAGATTGGACATTCCTATTGAGTGACCGTATCAAAAGAAGTGCCATGTCATTAACAGATCGTGAGCGATCTGAAAAATATACAGTCTCTATCCCTTTCACCAAAACTCCCAAAGATGCCGCTACCGGAGGAATCATGAAAGGACAGAATCTGGCTAATCTATTTTCAGACCTTACCGTAGGGTATCATGACTCTATCGACTTTAATAAACTTCCCATTCCTTTTGCCTGTGTAGCAGCCAATGTTGTTAATGGAGAACAAATTGTATTCCATGACGGAATACTCTCTACTGCCATGCGTGCCAGTATGGCTATCCCCGGTGTATTTACTCCGGTACGGCAAGACAGTATGGTATTAGTGGACGGTGGCATTGTAAACAACTATCCGGCAGATGTTGTGAAAGCCATGGGGGCCGATATTATTATCGGAGTAGACGTACAGAATGCTCTGAAGAAGGCTGACAAGCTCAATAGCGTCCCCGACATTCTGGGACAAATTGTAGATATCACCTGTCAGTCTAACCATGAAAAAAATGTAGATCTCACAGATACCTATATCCGTGTCAATGTAGATGGATATTCATCCGCCAGTTTTACTCCAGCCGCCATTGATACCCTGATGCGTAGAGGCGAAGAAGCAGCAAAAGCCCAATGGGGTTCATTGCTTGCTTTGAAAAAGAAAATAGGAATAGCCGAAGATTATACCCCGAAACAACATGGTCCTTATTCTTCTCTTTCTAATGCGCGTACGGTTTATGTGACGGACATCTCATTTTCCGGTGTAGAGGTGGATGATAAAAAATGGTTGATGAAGAAATGTAATCTGAAAGAAAACAGCGATATTTCCACTCAACAAATAGAACAGGCCCTGTATCAGTTACGTGGCAGTCAGTCCTACTCCAGTGCCAGTTATACGTTGAAAGAGACACCTGAAGGTTATCACCTCAACTTCCTGTTACAGGAAAAATATGAAAGAAGAATCAACCTGGGCATCCGTTTCGATTCGGAAGAGATCGCATCTTTGTTGGTCAATGCAACAGCAGACCTCAAAACTCGTATTCCTTCCCGCCTGGCTCTTACCGGTCGATTGGGTAAACGATATGCTGCCCGCATAGACTATACGCTGGAACCAATGCAACAGCGTAATTTCAACTTCTCGTATATGTTCCAATACAATGATATCAATATTTACGAGGAAGGCGACCGTGCCTATAATACAACTTACAAATATCATCTGGCCGAATTCGGCTTCTCTGATGTATGGTACAAGAATTTCCGTTTCGGACTCGGTCTTCGTTTTGAATATTACAAATACAAAGATTTCCTGTTCAAGAAACCTGAAATTTCCGACCTGAAAGTAGAATCCGAACACTTTCTAAGTTATTTTGCCCAAGTGCAATATAATACCTATGATAAAGGACGTTTCCCTTCTAAAGGAAGTGACTTCAGAGCCGCCTATTCACTCTATACGGATAATATGGCACAATACAACGAACACGCTCCATTTTCAGCACTGAATGCTTCGTGGGCAAGCGTCATTCCTGTAACCCGCCGTTTCTCTATCATTCCTTCCATTTATGGACGTATCCTGATCGGAAGAGATTTTCCCTACCCGCTGCAAAATGCCATTGGCGGTGACGTACCTGGTTTCTATATTCCACAGCAATTACCATTTGCCGGGGTTACCAATCTGGAATTGATGGATAACACCATTATGATTGCATCTATTAAGTTCAGACAACGCATGGGAGCCATTCATTATCTTACACTGACGGGTAACTACGGGCTAACGGATAGTAATTTCTTCGATATATTGAAAGGCAAGCAATTATTCGGTGTTAGTGCAGGTTATGGAATGGACAGTATCTTCGGGCCATTGGAAATATCATTGGGATATTCCAATCAGACGGACAAAGGAAGTTGTTTTGTGAATTTAGGGTATTACTTCTAGTCAAATCTAGTCAAAAAGAATATAATAACACTCCAAGGAAGACAGATTTTAGCAATACTACTTCGCGTAATACAATATTTTCAAAAAGCAAAAGAGGAGACCGCTTCACAGTGATCTCCTCCCTCTATACTCTATATGAATATGCCCCAAAGGGTTTATTAAAAAAGGAACATATTCAAAAGGGTTTTATTAAAAATATTACATATCGATTCAATGAATCGTTTCAAATCATATCAACGATCTTCACAGACAGTTGATATTCAGGGAAATGTGCATCAAAATAAAATCTGATGCGTGGCCCCGATTAGGTAAAGATGTACCTCTGTACTTTTTCCTAAT
>USSR01000930.1 GCA_900557355.1 uncultured Bacteroides sp. | reverse complement strand
CATAAAGATGTTCCAAAATGAGTAGGGCTATAATTTAAACAGCCTAATCGTTCCCAGTCATAAGTTTGATGTTCCGAATCAAATACTGCCCATTTTTTAATTTGCTCCGCTGTTATCGGCAAAAACTCCATTATCAGATTTTCAAACTCTTCTGCCGGAATTCCACTTGAGTTACCTGAAAACTCATATCTCTCCCCGTATTTCATTCGATATAAATATTCATATAAACCATTATAATCTATCTTTTGCATATGTTCTTGATCCCAATTAGAACATAAAATATTATTGCCCTGATACGCTAAACCACGAACGCATTTTCTTGATAATTTCCGCTTATTATCACTCATTGGCTTAATCCTGATCAGACAGCTTCCATCTACCATTTCCGTCACTTCAGGATATTCCGGCACACACAATTCATAGCAAAACCATCCTTTTCTCGAATATCTCCATTTCTTTATCCTTGTGTAGGAAACAAATGTAATAATTGGCTTACCATTATCATCCCACGATGCATTTGAAGCCAATAGAAACATCTCCTTTCCGTCATAAATAAATTTTTCTCTTCCAATGCTGCCCTCGGAATGAACTTCATAAATAACACCCGACCCTTTCTGTTTCTTCTGTGCTTTTGCAAGAAATGAAGAAAATCTTTTATAATTCTCCATATTAGAATAATCTTCAGAAACTGTAACAGAATAACCCTGTTGTTTTATCTTTTTAATCATTTTACATATCGATTTGTTATCTAAAACAACATTTAACGAATCTCCTTTATCCGCATTTCTATATATATGTTCAAGTCCCGACATTATCTGCATAGAATCTCTTGTAGCCTCTTCATTCTCTTGAGCGGATACCGGCAAGTCATATCCTTTTTCCAGATCTTCTTCCGATATAACATCTTCTTTTGTATTATTTGGGACACTTTTTAGCTTTTTCTCATGCTGACTTGATGTCTTTTTCACATCATTTGTCTTTTGACTGCACGAACAGCAAAAAACACAAAGAGTCATTACAAAAAGGACTAAATATAAAAATTTTCTCATAATTCTGCACACTCCTTCCTGTTTTCAATTTTTACCAAACCATTTATCCAAAACAGCCTTATCTTTTTTTACCACATAACCACTTCCTCCTATTCCCTTTACATCTTCAACCATACTGACAATAAGAATAGGTTTTTTGTTTTTCTTATCTGGTGTCATAACAGCAAACCACCCTAATTCAGTTCCTGTCGTATCACTCTGCGACTCTTTAATTTCAGCAGTTCCTGTTTTCCCTGCTAAAATCATATCTTTACGATGTATGGCATATCCCGTCCCGTGTGAATCATTTACTACACTTTTTATACCCTCTAACACTTCTTGGGATACGGATTTGGAAAAGGCTTCTGAAATCCACTGCTCTGCTTTGGCATTTTCTTTATACAATAAATACGGTTTCAACACATTTCCGTCATTGCAAAAACTTGTGTAAATACAAGCCAAATGAAGTGGATTGACAAGTACCTGTCCCTGACCATATCCCGTATCCGCTAACCCTACCTCACTTTGAATATGCTTATTATTGGAGAACTTTGACTCCGCCATCATTATTTCAAATGGAATAGATGAATGAAACCCCAACATAGATAATGACCTCTCCATCTCTTCTGTTCCGATTTTAAGTGCTGCTTTGGCAAAATATATGTTATCTGAATATATCAATGCATTTTTCAGTATAACGGGGCTATATGTATGAAGTGTCGTAACATGATATGTCCCCCATGTTTTATCTTTTTGCCAGCTATGTCCTTCATTTCCAAAATTATCTGTTCCGGTAAATGCTTCAGACTGTAAACCAATCGCCGCAATAACAGGCTTGAATGTGGATCCCGGACACCATACTTGTCTAAAACGGTTATACAATGGTTGTTTCTTATCTTTATTTAATCTATCCCATTGCTTTTTACTCATTCCCATTATAAATGCATTCGTATCATAGGAAGGTGTACTAACCATTGCCAGCACTTCCCCAGTAAATGGATTCATGGCAATGGAACAACTTTTGTCACTTTTAAAATTTTTATATAATTGCGCCTGTAAATCCGCATCTATCGTTAATTTAATGTCTTTTCCATCTTTCACTATTTTATATGCCAGCTGCTCTTTCTCTTTTCCTTCTGAATCAGCAATATATATTTTGCATCCATTTTCCCCCTTCAATTCCTTTTCATATACCCCCTCTAACCCCGTTTTTCCAATGACACTGGCATTTGTATATCCTTCTCCTGCATGCTTTTCTAAATCTTCTGCAGTTACATTTTGTACATAGCCCACTAAATGTGCAGCCTCATCCTTTAATGGGTATTCTCTGACTTCTACATCCGAAATCATTACACCAGATATTTTTAATAATTTTTCCTGTCGTTTTTGTTCCTCAACAATTGTTTCATCCGGATCCAGTGCGAG
>USSR01000929.1 GCA_900557355.1 uncultured Bacteroides sp. | reverse complement strand
GAGTATATTTTTGGAAACAACTCTAAATGATGAAGCATTATGAAACGTATTATATATTTTGTTTTAGCTATTCTTGTTTGCGGCATCTATGCGGGATGCAGTGAAAGCGAGATAGAATTATACAATCAGACATCACGTATCAATTTCTATGGAAGTCTGCATATTCGCACATTGGTTGATACAGATTATGTGAAAAAAGATGATCCTTATGCCATAGACAGTTTCACGGTGAAAATACAGGGGGATCTTTTGAAAGAGAACCGTGATTTCTGTGTGAAAGTCAGTCCGAATAGTGATTATCAGAAACCGGTAGACTTATTGTTGGACAGCAAGTATAAATATACTGAACTGGATACGGTTTGCCAGGTATTTTATTATAAAATTAAACGTCCGGCAGTAGAAGCAGGTAGAAAAGTCTATGG
Organism: uncultured Bacteroides sp.; assembly: GCA_900557355.1. Lineage (GTDB taxonomy): Bacteria > Bacteroidota > Bacteroidia > Bacteroidales > Bacteroidaceae > Bacteroides. Next base: position 2,034 of record USSR01000929.1, on the reverse strand, counting down.
CTGTTTTTTGGAGTTTGATTTGAGTAACCCTCTTCATCAGTTTGACAAAGGATTAGTAGAGCAGAATCAAATACCTTTAAATGTTAGATGGGAGTTGAAAACGGATGAATGGGGTTGTTGGAGCGGATATAAATATGGCAGCTATAGTGATGAGAAATATATGTTCATTATGGATGTATGTGAGTGTGTGTATGAGGAACTGAAAGAGGAGGATTATGACAAAGTCAAACAAGCTTACAAGGAATATAGAGAAGCAGGAAATCCTCCTATTTTAGGTGAAGACGGTGATGAAATTGTTTATGAATAAGATTAAAGGAGAAACGTTATGAGGAAATATATCATCTATATAGCAAGTTTTATCGGATCAGCTTTATTGCAAACAAGTTGTTACGATGATAAGGGAGATTACGATTATCATGATGTGAATATGATGGAAATTGTAATACCTGAAATCAAGTTGCGTATGCCGAAGGAAGAAGCGGTGGAAGTTTCAATCGTACCGCAGATTTCTCAAACATTGGAACAGAATGAGGAAAATCTTGTATTTCAGTGGAAACGTCTTAAACCGGATGTTACGTTAGGTTCAAGTCGGTTATCCGATTATACAGATTATTCTGAAGGAAAAGAATGTACGATAACTGTTGAACCCAATGAATCTCAAAACATAGGTTTGATGCTGGTTGTTTCAGACAAGAGGAATGGAACTGCATGGTATCAGCAAGGGCAGGTGACCATTATTAAACCGTTCAACCCTTGTTGGTTTGTCCTTCAAGAGAAAGAAAATAAAGGGGTGCTTGGAACTATTGAAGGTACACCGGAAGGGTATTATGTATCTCCAGATGTATTCCGTTCGGAGACAGGAACGGTGTTTCCTCTAGACGGAAAGCCGTTAGCTGTGACTACCCGACGCAAATATGGTCCTATTGATCAGATGTCTGCTATGATTTTAGGATTAACCCCTGTTCCTGTTCTTACGTTAGTGACAGATAAGGATGCGGCTTTATTTACTCCGAGTTCGTTAATAATGAAGTTCCGGTCGGATAAGATATTATTTGAGCCGGTTCGAGAGGGAAAAGCAATAAAAATTGATGCTTATAAAATGGATAAGCATGGTGAGTTGTTTGTGAATGACGGTAAGTCTTATTTTGCTTATATGGATGGTTGTTGTGTTCCTTACTCTATTAAGAATAGAGCTAATGGTAGTTATCCCTCTGTTTCTGTTTATGGTACTTATGGAACAAATTTGCTCTTTTTTGATTCTTCTACACATTCTTTCTTGAGGTGTAAGGCTTTAACTGGGTTTGGTGATTATTACGGTCCTTCTAATAATGCCAAATATATTCGTTTGGGCAGTATTGTATGGGATGATGAATACCCGATAGAAGCTATCACTATTAACCCTGATGATGAAGAAGGAAGTGCCTTCAATCCGAATAATATTGATCCTTCTCTACAGGTGAGAACGATAGTCACAGGAGGAAATGGTGGTAATAATGCTTATGCCATTGCTTCTACTCAGAGCGGGAAAGATTTGACGGTATTTAAGTTTAGCAGTAATACTTCTACTTGTGCAGGTTTATATACTGTTTCTTTACCGTCGGAAATAGATGTAGAAACTGCCAAGTTTGCTGCTTCTTATGCTTATACGGCAGATCTTCTGTTTGTAGCTTCCGGTAATAAGTTATATCGGATAGACTTGAATCGTGGTCTGGTGACAGAACTTTATCAATATGAAGCGGATCCGTCAGCGCAAATTACATGTTTGAAGTTTAAAGATGCTGAAAATGAAGAAGAACTCGGCATGTCTCTCGGATTAGGCATCAATACAGCTGATAAAGGTGTAGTTGTAGAATTGCAACTGACAGTGGCAGGTGATGTGGCCCGCGAAGAAAATAGCATTTGTGTTTACGAAGATCCCGAGCAACCCATTGGGAAGATTGTTGATATTAGCTATAATTATGAATAGTATAAATCGCTCTTTATGCTAAAAGGAATTATCAGTGCAGTATTTCTTGCTGTTGCCTGTACTTTTTT
>USSR01000928.1 GCA_900557355.1 uncultured Bacteroides sp. | reverse complement strand
AACAACTCCCTTTTATTGAAGTGCAAGTCTGTTTGTAACTAGAATGCCATTGGCATAGGGAAATGAATTCATTTCAGAGAAACGAGTTTTGCTACTTAGTTCGGCCAGAGGGAATAATTTGCATTTGCTTCTATTTTGTTTTCTATCTCATCGGGTAAAGGTGCGAAGAAATCCATATTAGTCAGGCTCTCGATGCTATCCACTGTGACTACATATGAAGATAGAGGTTCTACTGCCTGCTCATTGTTGAATAAGAAGCCGATAGCCCGTATCGGTTTGGCAAAAGGAGATAGGACTACTTTGAAAAACCGTTGAGGTACTACGACCTTATTTTTCCCAATCGTTTTAGGCTGTTTTTCAATAATAGGTCCACATATAATAATAATGGCACTATCTGCTATAGCCCAATTCCGGATTTTTTCTTCCAGATTTTTCCATCCTCTTCTATTTAACTGGGGATGTTGGGGACACATATTGCTGAAATAGAATGATTCTTTCATGGCTTCAGGACTCCATTTCATATCTGCAGCAGGCGCCATGTGTCCTTTGTCGTATCCTGAACGGGTGTAGTCAGTATTGGTTGCAATCGGGCCTGTCACTAATGGGTCGGCAATAAAACGATTGCCTCTTTTTTCTTTTCCTTTGGTTTCTTCCCGGGTTAATTCGTAAGAGACCCAGTTGGGTATTTTTAAATCTTTGTTATATGATACGGTATATCCGCTATGCCGGATGATTTGTTCTTGCCGGGGAGCTAATGATATGGGTGTCTCCAGATCTTTGCCAAGTGGAATTTGAAGGGAAGCATCGGTTTGCAGTTCATTATTTTTCTGGATATTAATCTGTTGGCAATACAAATAGACGCCAAAAAGAATAGGAATGAGCACAATGATGGCGATGATACATCCTAATCTGTTATTGGAATGTGATTTCTTTTTGAATAGCTTTCTGTTTTTACCTTTTTTACTTCGATTCATTGGTTAGCTGCTGATGTCGGGTTCGTTTTATTCTTCTTTTCTCATGCTGAATTCGCAACCGCAATATTGTTGGTTGTAGAAGTTATACTCTTTAATGATGGCAATGCGTCGTTCACTAAGTCCGCCTTTCCGCCAATTCTGTTCCCAGTATGTGACATCCGGGTATGAAGCGGTGGCATATTGTCCGGCTTCATTAATCTGCTCCAGACTTTTCCAACGACTGGAAGCAAGCGTTGTGGTTATTACGGAAAGGCCATGTTCATGCGCATAACGGGCGGTCTCCAATAAGCGTAGTTTAAAGCAACGTAGGCAGCGTCCTCCTCTTTCGGGTTCCTGCTCCATTCCTGCTATATGGCATCGCCAGTTTTCATGATCGTAATCAGCATCTATTATCTCCAATCCCAATGATTGGGCATAGCGTGTACATTCGTCTTTTCTTATCATATACTCTTCCAGCGGATAGATGTTAGGATTGCAATAATAGATAACAGGGGTGATGTGATGTTGCATCATACATTCAATAATGGCTGATGAACAAGGAGCACAACAGGTATGAAGTAAGACTTTATCGGCTCCTCCCGGAACTTCGAGTTGGAATTTCTTTTTCATGCTGTAAAGTTAATACATATTTACGATACGAGTCAATGGTTTATGCTTTATTCAGAATAGTTTTTTATAAAAATAGGAGGGAGGATATCTCCTTTATACTGTTTTTTATAAAATCTTGTTTATTGAACTAATTCACTAAATGAGTATGAATTAACTAATTAATCTCATCTTTTTTACTATTTTTGTCCATTCAAGTTTATAACAACTCAATAATGAATGAATTAAATTGCGGGCAAGGAGAGCAAAATGCAGGCCCGGAGAAGAAAGAAAGTACCTCGAAAATTGTAAAGAGAACTTTAGTTGTGGCTGCATTGGCTTTGGCGGTATATGTTGTATATTCCGTAGTTTATTTATTTGTCTCACCTGATCGTAATATTCAGCAGATCTATCTGGTTCCGGAAGATGCGGCATTTATTATTCAGTCATCGGCTCCGATTGAAGATTGGGAGAAGTTTAGTGGAAGCGAGACGTGGCAATGCCTGAAGAAAGCGAAATCTTTTGAGGAGGTGACGAAAAGTGTGGAGAAGCTGGATTCCGTTGTTAAAAGCAATAAGGTATTATTGTCGCTTGTCGGTGAACGGGATATGCTTATTTCGCTTCATAAGACTCGTGCCACAGAGTGGGATTTTTTGCTTATCTTGGATATGCAGAAGACATCAAAGATGGACTTATTGAAAGACCAGGTTGAAACCGTATTGGTTATGAGTGGTTTTACTGTGACTAACCGGATGCATAATGGTATTAATATCCTTGAAATGCGCGATCCCGAGACGAGGGATATTTTCTATATTGCTTTTGTCGATAATCATTTGGTCGGTTCTTATACATCCGGACTTGTCGAGTCGGCTATTGATTCTCGTAATAAACCTAAAA
>USSR01000927.1 GCA_900557355.1 uncultured Bacteroides sp. | reverse complement strand
TCCCTTCAAACATTCCATTACAAGCTGAGAGCGACATAGCCGCTCCCAGTATCATTATATTTTTGAAAATAGCGTTACTGCTTCTTCTCATTTTTTCTATTAGTTATTTATTGTGCACTAGTTTTTTTGACGTTTCCGGTGAATACTGCGGTGATTGCCATAGGCATGGCTCCTGGTTTGAAGGCTACCGTAATATTAGCTTTACCATTTGCTGTAACTGTACCTTCCAGACTTTCACCTGTAATTGGAGTAGTACCACTTGCGGATTCGGCTGCAGATTCAAATGCGCCTAAACTGAGTGTGTAGCCGTCATCTGCTTTTTCAACGTTTACTCCGCTAATCGTGAAGTCTCCCAAATTCATATTACCGCCTCCGGTCAAATTGCCAAAACCGTTTAGGGTGATATCTACTGTCGTTTCGGATGCACGTTTAATGACTGCTTTACAATCTTCGGTAGAACCATATGAACTTCCCATAACGCTGATAGCAAGATTAGTATTATACTTATAAGTAGCGGCTACGTAATAAGCAATCGGAGTTTCTGCCTGAATGAAATTGATATCGATGCCACCCATTGGCACAGGAACATTGGCTTTCAGGGTTAGTACTTTAGCATCGCTGACACTACCTTCCAGTGTATATTCGTAGTTGGCAGGTTCACTTCCTTCCATAGCTAGGGCAACTTCACCTTCGCCTTTAAATGATTTGGAAGAAACTGTCAGGTTATTCAGGATAAAATCTCCGGATCCTGATTTATAAACCAGATTGACGGTACCATCTGTATTGGCGGTAATTGTTGCGCTGGCATCGTCGCCCATCAGATAATCAGAGAACATTCTGCTTTCGCCAATAGAATAACCTTTGTAAGTGCCGGCAATGGCTTTTGCTTGCTCTGTATTGTCGGTATCGTCGTTATCGTCACTGCAAGATACAAAAGTGAATGAGAATGATAGTGCCATTAGAGCAACCATCCATAAGTTTAATATTTTCATACTTAATTTTGATATATAATGATTAATTTATTTTTCGTTTGCAAAGTTAGGGGGATATATAAGCAGGGACAATACCTAAAAGAAATGAAAAAAAATGGGCGTTTAATCATATATAGGTATTGAATAGGGAAGGATAAGTCCTTATTTTTGCAGTCATTTACTAATTAAATATTAAAAATACGAAATTGAGAAGAGAATGAAAGGTGGCTACAATAGAAAAGTGTATTGACAGGGATTACTTATTTCCTGATTGTATTGTTTACTATGTCTTTAGAGCATGCATTGATGATTTTTATGGAGCACGTGCCTCTATCGTAACTTTCATGGAACTGAATCTCATCATGTGGACCAGCTATTTGGTTTTATTGTTTTGTTATGATGAAAACTTTATTGGTGAGCACAGCCCTGTCACCGCTCTTGTTGCATTCTTGATGTTTGAGAAAAGAGTGAACTAATTTCTTAGATAACTGTTTCCTAAATATATGATATAAACCTATTTAGAATATGGAACCTCATCATCACGAACATAATCATCGGGTAACGTCTCTTAATAAAGCCTTTATAATAGGTATCGTTCTGAATATCTCTTTCGTTATAGTCGAGTTCGGAGTTGGTTTTTATTACGATTCTCTGGGATTGCTCTCTGATGCCGGACATAATTTGGGAGATGTGGCAAGCCTGATTCTTGCTATGTTGGCTTTCCGGTTGGAGAAAGTACACCCGAATAGTCGTTATACCTACGGATATAAGAAAAGTACCATCCTCGTTTCTTTACTAAATGCAGTCATATTATTAGTTGCTGTCGGGATAATTATCGCTGAAAGCATAGACAAGCTGTTTCATCCAGTATCAGTTGACGGTTCCGCCATTGCCTGGACTGCCGGAGTGGGAGTGGTGGTCAACGCACTTACTGCCTGGCTTTTTATGAAGGATAAGGATAAAGACCTGAATGTAAAAGGAGCCTACCTGCACATGGCAGCTGACGCACTGGTCTCTGTCGGAGTAGTTGTTTCCGGTATTATTATCATGTATACGGGATGGAGCATCATCGATCCGATTATCGGACTGGGCATCGCTGTGATTATTATTGTTTCTACCTGGGGATTACTTCATGACAGTCTTCGATTATCGCTGGATGGTGTTCCGGTGGGAATCGATACTCAGCAGATTCAGCAACTGATAGTGGAACAGCTGGGGGTAGAAAGCTGTCATCATCTGCATATTTGGGCCATCAGTACTACGGAAACGGCTTTGACTGCACACGTTGTAGTGGATGATATAGCAAAAATGGAGGAAATAAAACATCGTATAAAGGAGGCGCTTGAAGCAGCAGGTATCCATCATGCTACATTAGAGATAGAGGGGGAGGAAGTGACTTGTAGCACAGAATGTTGTGAGGATTGAAATAAATCCGTACCTTTGCGCCCTTAAACTAACTAACCTTTAAAAAACATGTTTACTGACTTAT
>USSR01000926.1 GCA_900557355.1 uncultured Bacteroides sp. | reverse complement strand
ATCACCAACCAAATCATGTAACGAAAGAAGAAAGAGTAGAAAATCTATGGAAAAAACTTATTAGACAAGAAACCGATTTATCCGAAGAAACCATTACATGGATGGCACTACGCATCCGACAGTTGACCGAGTACATGCCATACGGATGTGCGCTGATAGCCTACAGAAAACAAAATGGAGAATTCTACATGGCAAGAGGAACCCTTATTTATTATGAGTCCGATTTCCATCGGAAATATGATATTGAACACATTAAAAACCATGTAGCATACTGGGATATGGAACAGCAGGGATGGAGAACCTTCCAGATTGAAAACTTTCTGGAATGGAAACCGATGGTTTAAATGAAGAATGAAAAATTAAGAATGAAGAATTATGGATTCATATTTATTACATGATGCCAATGCAGGCAATAACTTTAAAATTATGATGATGATACAAAAAGAAGGAATGAAAGGATATGGCATCTACTGGATGCTGCTTGAATTCCTAAGGTTACAGAACGGATATAAAGCCGATCTGAGGGTGCTGCCTATCCTGGCACAAAAGATGAGAGTGACAGTGACTACCTCAAAGCGAATTATCTACGATTATAAACTCTTTGAGGTGGACGATACAGTATTTTCATCGCCCGGGCTTATCCTGCGCATGAGGCCACTGGAAGCCAAGCGTGAAGCGAACAGAGAGGCAGGCAAGCATGGAGGACTGGCTAACCAGCAGAAAATCAGGGAGGCAAAGGCAAGCAACGCTTTAGCAACAAATAAAGAGAATAAAGATAATAAAACAGCCCCCTCTATATCTCCCCAAGGGGAGACAGTGAAGAATGAGGAGATTCTTCTTGTTCCTCCGGAGTATGCACTCAACCGGCAGACGCACAACTACGAAGGATTGATTGCAGAATTGGAACGGCAAAAAGTTGCATCCATAAAAGAGAAAAACGCTATTCTCAGACTGACGGACTTCGGAAAATTGGGAGGCAAAATTTGGAAAATCATCTATGACATCAACAGTTCACCACAAATGAAGGCACGAATTGTTATGCCGGGAAAATATATCTTAAAGTTACTGCAAAACTAAGAAAAATCTCAAAGAGGTTAGCTCTCCCCCAAGAGCAACCTTTTTACTATTTTCAAATCAATCAAGCCCAAACTGCTTTCTGCAATAAACAAAAATAGATAGATTTTGCTTTTTACTTTAAACAAATTCGTATATTTGCTACATAAATCACTTTGAATATGGATAGAAAACGCCATGATAACATTTCCGAATGCTAAAATAAATCTGGGACTGAACATTGTAGAAAAACGCCCTGATGGATATCATAATCTGGAAACAGTATTCTATCCCGTCCCTGTAGAAGATGCGTTAGAAGTCAATATATGGAATGAAAGCACGCAGAAGTTTCGTCTGCATCAGGCGGGATTAGAAATTGCGGGAGAAGCAGAAAACAACTTAGTAGTGAAAGCTTATAAGCTTTTAGATGAAAGATTCAACCTTCCTCCCGTAGATATTCACCTGTTCAAGCATATCCCTTCCGGTGCAGGATTAGGCGGCGGTTCATCGGACGCAGCTTATATGCTGAAATTGCTGAATGAAAAGTTCAATTTGAAATTGTCGGATGAGAACTTAGAAGAGTATGCCGCCAGATTAGGAGCGGATTGCGCCTTTTTCATCCGGAACACTCCAACCTATGCAGAGGGAATAGGAAACATCTTCTCTCCTATTTCCTTATCCTTAAAAGGATATCAGATTGTTTTAGTAAAACCGGATATCTTTGTATCCACTCGTGATGCTTTTGCGCAAATAAAGCCTCATCGACAGGAAATTCCATTGAAAGAAGTCATAAAGCAGCCTATAGAGGAATGGAAAGAACGAATGGTAAACGATTTCGAAGAAAGCGTATTCCCCCAATTCCCCGCTATCAAAGAGATAAAAGAGAAACTCTATCAGGAAGGAGCCATATATGCAGCAATGACAGGGTCCGGTTCATCCGTATTCGGATTGTTCAAACCGGAATATAATAAATCTGTTAAAGAAGATTTCGGAGAAAAGGCCTTTGTATACCAAGGAACATTAAAATAAATAAAGGGACTCTTCACAACAGCATGGAGAGTCCCCCTATTCTTAATAACTTTTTATAATCCAAGAAAAGCATTAAACTGTGCAAAGATTTCTCCACAATCCCCGCGAGGTAGCCTGTAATTTACTTCTGATTTTTCTATTGGAATGTGAAATGGCGGAAAAACATCTCTCAATTTATTGGCTTTAATTTTATTGCCTGAAATTTGTTCGGCAAGTTTGTTTATATCAAGCGCATTGATTGGCCATTTATCATAGCAGTCAGAAGCTATTAATCGGGTACTACCCATAAATTCATCCCATTGCTTACAAAAAGTATCAAATTGTCTACAAAGATATTGCGCGATCCCCAAAATACGTGTATCATCCCAGTCATGAGTTCCGCG
>USSR01000925.1 GCA_900557355.1 uncultured Bacteroides sp. | reverse complement strand
AAAAAGAATAGTCCCGAAAAAAAAGAAAGACCAAGAGTTTATAATGAACTCAAGGTCTTTCTTTCTGTTATAATTAATTTGTGAAAAAAATTAATAACATAATCTATTCTAACCCAAAACAGGCAGTTTTGCCAATGCTAATTCAAGATTATTTGGACATCTGTGATCCAGTGCTGACTTTTGATAGATTTATGGGAGAAATCGAACTGGAGAAATATCTGAAAAATATTCCTCAACATTATACAGGAAGACTCAGATATGACCCGGTCAGCATGCTGAAAACAGTTTTGTTTGGATTTATGGCGAATGGCTATATATCATTGCGTGAACTGGAGGATCAGTGTAAAGTCAATCTCCGCTTCATGTATCATATGGATCATCAAGCACCTTCTTACCGTACTTTCGGCTACTTCATCAACGAAGTACTTGCTGATTCCATTGAAGAAATATTTCAAGATATAAACAAAAAAATCTTCGAGACAGAGCATGTGGATCTTCAACATCTATACATTGATGGATCCAAGTTTGAAGCAAATGCGAATAAATACTCCTGGGTATGGAAAAAAGCAACCGAAAAATCCAGATACCGTCTCTTTGGTAAGATAACTACACTCTTTGAGGAAATCAATGAGGAACTTTCATGTACAGGTATGAAACTTTGTATCAATAGTGAGTACGCACCAGAGTATCTGAAGGAAGCTGCTGAACAGTATGCAGAAGTCTGGCAGATTAATGAAGCAATGTTTGTTCATGGCAGTGGACATCGCAAAACTACACAACAACGTCATTATGAGAAACTCAAAGAGTATGCTGCTAAGTTGGAAGAATACGTGGAAAAAATCAAAATCTGTGGAGAAGATCGCAACAGTTACTCGAAAACAGACCATTCAGCCACTTTTATGCGAATCAAGACAGACTACATGGGCAATGACCAGTTGCTTCCAGCTTATAATGTACAGGTCGGTATTGCAGATGAATATATTGCTGTTGTTGATGTAAATCAGTATCGCTCAGATATGGATTGTTTTATTCCATTAATGAACAAGTTTTATACTACATATGGCTTCTATCCGAAGCACCCAGTAGCAGATGCTGGATATGGTTCTTACAACAATTACATCTTCTGTGGGCAGCATGGAATGGAAAAATATATGAAATTTACCATGTTCAAGAAAGAGACTACAGACAAGAAGTATCATGAAGATCCATTTCGTGCAGTAAATTTTCCAATCGGGGAAGACGGAATCATGCGTTGCCCAAACGGGAAAAACTTTTATCTTCAGTATCGAAAAAACGTAAAAGGGAACAAGTATGGGCGTCAGGAAGAAGTGTATCAGTGTGAAGATTGCTCCGGCTGTCCATACGCAGAACAATGTAAAAAGACAGATAAAAACCGTACTGTACGGATCAACCGCGAACTTACAGCGATGCATCAGGAAGTGATAGAAAATCTCGAAAGCATCCAGGGAGCGCTTCTAAGGATGAACAGATCCATTCAGGCAGAAGGTACCTTTGGTATCATGAAAAACGACCGGTGGTACAAAAGAATTGTCCGAAGAGGAATAAAATCTGTATTGCTTGAAGTATTTCTCGTTTCTATCGGACAAAATCTTTATAAATATCACAACAAACAGAAAAAAGTTGCAGCTGCCGCATAAGATTTCATAATATCATTCTTATGGGGTAAGGGGAACTATACCCTTTTTTATGTAATATAGCTATTATTATAACTATAAGCAAAAGGACGAATGAAAAAACTCTCGTTTTTTCACACGCCCTTCATTATTTTTATCAGGATGAATACTTGCCTTGATCCGGCGTTTTAAAACAGAGACTTCCAATGGTGAAAAAAGAAGATCGTCAATGATTTCCGAGGAAACTGCTGTCTGTATCTGGTCTAAAGAGCCCTCCCTACAGATTGCAATGACCGGGCATACGTGATTCGGGTTTGCATCTTTTACCGTATCCCATATAAATTTGCCGGAATCTGTTGTATCAGATACATCTGCAAAAATTGATATCTTTAAATGCATCCATCGTCTGTCTGCGTCGCAGAACTTCGAATCCGTCAATCCCCGGCATTACCAGATCAAGTAAAACGAGGTCGATCAGATGGCTGCTTTTCTCAAGGATCATTAAACATTCTTCGCCTGAAGTGGCTTCTTCGAGATGAAAATGTTCTCCGAGCATCTCTTTTATAATTGCACGTTGAAATTTTGAGTCATCAACAATTAAAATAGTTTCTTTCTTTTGTAAGTACATACTAATCCCCCATAAGGAATGGACTCTAATACGAATAAGTCTATCAGCGATACTATAGCACATTTGGATTTGGATATTCAATAAAGAATTCGCACTGCAAGACTTTTTGACAAACATTTTTGACCGTGGTATAATTCCTCCCCGATTAAGGAAAATATAAGAGAAAAGAGCAAAAAGCCGAGGAGTCAGGACTTAAAATAAATAT